>JBBAED010000005.1 GCA_041656115.1 Dehalococcoidales bacterium
GTGCTCGCGGATATCGATTCGGAAAAGCCACTTCGGCAACAGATATCCGGCATGTATTGAGCCTAAAAGATAACCCGCTAAAAGCAGTGCAATATATGCAAAAATCATTTGTACTCCAATAATTTTTCAGAGAGGATTATTTAATTGCTTAGGAATTTTTGGTGTTCTTGGCGGCAAGTAAAATCAGTTCCTCCACCGCTTCCAAAGGAATCCCTGATTCTCCGAGCATTGTTTCAACGGCATCGTCTAACCCATGGTAATCACTGCCGCCGAGCGCCGCCAGCTCATATTTGGCTGCCAATTTTTTAAGCGTTTTTCTTTCATCGGGCGAGTAGTTAGCGTAATGGACTTCCATTCCCGCCAAACCGATTTCTTTTAATTCTTTGATGAGTTCTTCCGGATTATTAACGGTTAGGGGGTGCGCCAAAACCGGTATCCCGCCGACTTTTAAAATCATTTTAACCGCTTCAACCGGTGTGATTTTACTGCGTTCAATATATGCCGGACCGCCTTGGGCAATATATTTTTCAAAAGCCTCTTTAAATGTCGCAATATAGCCTTTTTCAAGCATTGCGTTGGCAATATGCGGTCGGCCGATAGTGCCGTCACCGGCCAGTTCCTGAACACGCTCCCACTTGATATTAATGCCCATTTCGTTTAGCTTCTCAACCATCGCCATTGCTCTGTCCACACGCGAACCGCTTACTTCGGCAAGTATTTCACGAAAGTTAACATCGGTATAATCCACAAAATAGCCCAGCATATGCACTTCGCTGCCAACAGCCAGTGTGCTTATCTCGACTCCGGGAATAATTGTTAACCCCGGATACTTTTTCGAGGCCTCAATTGCCGGCGCAATGCCGTCCACGGTATCGTGGTCGCAAATTGCAAGATATTTTAAACCGAGGGCGGCGGCCTTTTTTACAATTTCCTCGGGAGTATATTTCCCGTCGGAAACAGAGGTATGGACATGTAAGTCGGCTAAGCCCATTATTCCACCTCCTCAGTTATGCGTTCAATGCTTACGGCCTTACCGGTGGCATCATCTATTTCGGCTAAAATCGCCGTTACCGAAACTTTGCCTTTACCGACCGAGAAACGTTTGGGAATCATGGTTAAGAAACGTTCTATAACGGCATCGGCTTCAACCCCGATAACCGAATCAACCGGCCCGGTCATTCCGATATCGGTCACATAAGCCGTTCCCTGCGGCAAGATTTGAGCATCGATTGTGCCGACATGGGTATGCGTCCCGAATACCGCACTGACACGCCCGTCCAAATATCTGCCGAGCGCTATTTTTTCCGAGGTAGCCTCGGCATGAAAATCAACGATTATCGTTTTATATTGTCCGCCGAGTTTTTCCAGCAAATCGTCCATGGCGCGGAAAGGGCAATCAAAATTGCCGATATAGGTTCTGCCGATAATATTGGCAACCACCGCCTTGTTTTTAAAGACCGTATAACCGTTACCGGGGAGCCCCGGCGGGTAATTTAACGGCCGAATTATCGGCATATCGCTATCAAGGCAGGGGATAATATCTTTTTGTGCCCAAATATGATTGCCGGAGGTAATTACATCCACCCCGGCTTTTAATAAATCTTCGGCGGTCAGCTTTGTTAAACCGACCCCGCCGGCAACGTTTTCGCCGTTGGCAATCACTAAATCCGGCTTATAGCGTTTCTTAAACTCCGGCAGCACTTTCTCAATTGCCAGCCTGCCCGGCCTGCCGACTATATCTCCGATAGTTAATGTTAACATTTATCAGTTTTGGCAAGAGCACCGGATGCTCCTCACCAAATCCTCCCCAATATTTATAAAAATCAGAATATTTTTATTTAAGCTGTTTTTCCCGTCCTAAGCTTATAATAAACCCAACCGAACGGGAAAAACAATTCTTAAACTTCTATTTCGCAAAATCAACGGCTCTGGTTTCGCGCAGAACAATGACACGGATTTGCCCCGGATATTCAAGGCTTTCTTCGATTTTCTTAACGATATCACGCGCAAGCCTCATCGCCGCCAAATCATCGACTTCTTCCGGTTTAACCAGTATGCGAACCTCACGCCCTGCCTGAATGGCATAGGATTTATCGACTCCCTTAAACCCGTCGGCAATCTCTTCAAGTGATTTGAGACGTTTCAAGTAGTTTTCCAACGACTCGCGTCTGGCACCCGGCCTGGCACTTGAAATTGCATCCGCCGCCGAAACTATAAAGCCCCAAATACTGGTGTCTCCCGTTTCCATATGGTGTTCGGCTACGCCTCTGACCACTTCTTTGGATTTATCCCATTGCCTTACCAAATCGGCGCCGATTGAAGCATGCGTACCTTCTATTTCGCGGTCAACCGCTTTTCCGATATCGTGCAATAATCCGGCGCGTTTTGCCAGCGCAACGTTAACTCCCAATTCAGAGGCAATCATACCTGAAAAATGTGCAACCTCAATACTGTGCGCCAACACGTTCTGGCCGTAGCTGGTACGGTATTTCAGCCTGCCCAGAAGCTTAATCAGCTCCGGATGTAATCTGGTAATACCAACTTGTAAAGCGGCCTGTTCACCGGCCTGTACCATTGCCGTCTCAACTTCTTCTTTGGTTTTGGCAACAATTTCTTCGATACGCGCCGGATGGATGCGCCCATCCAAAATCAGTTTACTAAGCGCTTGATAAGCAATCTCGCGACGAACCGGATCGAAGCTGGAAATGGTTACCGCTTCGGGAGTATCGTCGATAATCAGGTCAACACCGGTAGCCTGTTCCAACGCACGGATGTTACGCCCTTCTCTCCCGATAAGCCTGCCTTTCATTTCATCGCTGGGAATATTTACAACGCTGGCAGTCGTTTCGGAAACAATTTCCGATGCACTACGCTGTATAACGTGCGATAATATACCGCGCGCCTTTTCGTCCGCCTCTTCCTTGATTTTAGCTTCCCAATCGCGTAAACGCCGCGCCGCTTCCTCTTGGATTTCGATTTCGATTTTTTCCAAAAGCATTTGCTTGGCTTCGTCGCTGGTTAAATTTGAAATCAGTTCAAGTTGTTTTAGTTGATTTTCCTTAACTTCCGCTAAGTTATCCTTAATGGCTTCCAGCTCTTTTTCTTTGCCCATTAAGTTACGTTCGCGTTGAACGGCATCTTCCAGTTTGTGTTCAAGCGATGTTTCCTTCTGTGTCAGCCGATTCTCTTGTCTTTGTATTTCGGCTCTTCTTTCTCTGTACTCGGCCTCGTTCATCAATTTTAGCTTATCTATTTCTTTCTTATTTTCATCCAAAATCTCTTTTGCTTCGGATCTGGACTCTGCCAGTATTTTGGCCGCTTTTCTTTGAGCGATGCGAATCTGGTGATTTGCAATCATACTTCTTGAGAGAAACATAGCCATTCCGCCGAAAATGACGCCGATAACAAAGCTGAAAAATACAGCCAATATCTCTACAGCACCCATTTATTTTATTCCCCCTATCTTATTTTTAGTCTATCGGTGCGATAAACAATCGACCTTTCCGATTTAAGATTCAAAATCGGCAAAATCGTCCGTATCGCCACCCTCTTTTTCGTTCCATAAACATGTAACGGTATTGTTTATAACTTCATAACCGAAGCCTCGCCGCTTAAGGTATTCACCCAGACGGCGGCGAAAACTCGAATAATCATCAACTTTTAAATTGTGGGCATATTTTTGCCCCGCACGGTAAGCATTTGAGGTATCATCCATAGTACTTACCTCTTGCTCGATAACATCGAGCGGAACCCCTTTTTGGCGAAGTTCCATTTCTGTCATTTTACGACTGCGCGGGCTGAAAGATTGCCTGTTTTCTGTCCAAAAGCGGGCAAAGCTTTCATCATCGATAAAACCCATCCTTTTTAGATTTTGGATTGCCGGGTGGATTTCGTTTTCATTAAAATTGCGCCGCTGTAAACGCATGCGCAGTTCACGTTCACTGCGCGGTCTGTAATTTAATATCTGCAAAGCGGCACTAAGACACTTCTGACAGCGATTTGCTTCCTGCAAAGAAGCAATTTGCGCTTCCGAAAGTTCCATGCCCACTGCAAGTTTCTCTTTTAAAACAACCTCTTCCAGTAAATTAAAGGCAAACCTGCCATCCAAAAAAAGCCTTACCGTTTTACCGCGGCCGGCGCTTCTAACCAAATTTGTTATCTTAATCATTTGCGGGTTACCCCTTATAAACAAACAGAGCCAAGGCAACCTGCCTCAGCTCTATCACTTACAGTTATCTTAATTTCTATTAACTCATTATTTTATAACGAGTCAATCATCGTCAGAAACACTAAGTCCGGTGACGGCCGAGGCCCTTATCTTCTGTTCAATCTCGGAAGCCAGTTCCGGATTGTCCTTCAGATATTTTTTGGCACTCTCTCTACCTTGTCCCAGACGAATGTCACCATACGAGTAAAAAGCCCCGGCTTTTTTGACTATTTCCGCCGTAACACCCAGGTCAAGAATATTACCCTCCGTACTGATTCCCGAATCGAACATAATATCGAATTCGGCAACCTTAAAGGGGGGAGCAACTTTGTTTTTGACCACTTTAGCTCTAACACGCGTGCCTACGGCATTGTTACCCTGTTTAATGGTTTCAATCCTTCTTAATTCTATCCTTACGGAACTGTAGAATTTTAAGGCACGCCCGCCCGGTGTCACTTCCGGATTCCCAAATATAATGCCCACTTTTTCGCGCAGCTGGTTAATAAAAATAACGGCCGTGCCGGACCTGCTGATTGCCGAAGTCAATTTTCGCAGGGCTTGCGACATTAACCTGGCTTGCAAACCGACATGGGCATCACCCATATCACCTTCGATTTCCGCCCTCGGAACCAAAGCGGCAACACTATCGATAACAATTACCTCGATGCCTCCGCTTCTTACCAGTGCTTCGGCAATCTCAAGAGCTTCTTCACCGGTACCGGGCTGTGAAATCCAAAGCGTATCCGGGTTCACCCCGCATCTGGCCGCATAAGAACGGTCGAGCGCATGCTCGACATCAATATATGCAACGACCCCACCGCGTTGTTGGGCCTGGGCAATTATATGCTGCCCCAGTGTGGTTTTTCCCGATCCCTCAGGGCCGAATATTTCCGTAACTCTGCCTTTCGGGACTCCGCCTATACCTAAAGCTATATCTAGGGCCAACGCTCCACTGGGAATAGCCTCGACTGTCGGACCGCCAAAAGCATCGCCGAGCCTCATAATTGAGCCCTTGCCAAATTGCTTTTCTATCTGGCCGATAGCCAAATCCAGTGCTTTATCTTTTTCTGTGACCATAATTCGCCTAAGCCAATGATAACATAATAATAAATACTTAACAAGAAGATTTTGCGCCAAGAGCAAACCGCAGGCACAATTTTTGATTAACAAAGATATATCGATAATAAAATGAACCTTTTCGACGGGAAACTGTATATGTTATTAAATAAGGTTTGCAGACGGAGTTTGGCAAAAGGTAAAAGAGCGATTTAGGCCTGTTTTTGAGAATTATCGAAGCCTGGGGAGAACGCCGGAAATCATCACAATCGGCACAAGAGAAGTCCTGGGAATTAATTAGCCGAATCTTTGACATAAAATTCTCGTGTGTAACGTTGACAACACATAGCTCCTGTGATACGCTTTTTCTCAGTTGTTTTAAACAAAATATCCTATTTTGAGGAGGATTGATATGTGTAAAAATTGCGGGTGCAGCAAACCTAAAAAAACAGAGCATTCACACCCTCATACCCACACTCACGAATGTGCCACCGTTGAGCATATTCACGTTCACACCCACGAGGACGGTGAAGAAGAACATACTCATACTCACGAAGAGAAAAAATAGTAACTGGTTTCAAAATAAAACTGAGAGGTTATAAATGAAGGAAAAAGTCCAGGAAGTTCTGGAAATGATCCGCCCCAGCTTACAAGCCGACGGCGGCGATGTTGAGCTGGTAGACGTATCCGAGGACGGAATCGTCGAAGTTAGACTGACCGGTCAGTGTGCCGGCTGCCCGATGTCGACCATAACATTAAAAAACGGGATTGAGCGAATCTTAAAACAGGAAATCCCCGAAGTTAAAGAAGTCGTTCAGGTTTACTAAAAAATAACAAGGCAAAACAAAAAGGGGCTGAAAATTCAGCCCCTTTTTTATTTACGATTAAGTATCGTTATTTAATTTCCGGTTTTTCCAATTCAAAAGCGCGGTGCAAGGCTTTAATCGCCTCAACGGTTCTGTCTTCATCAACAATACAAGTGATTCGAATCTCCGAAGTGGTAATCAGGTGAATATTGATATTTTTCTCACTTAACGCGGAAAACATTTTAGCGGCATACCCCGGCGTATTTTGCATACCGGTACCGATAATACTGATTTGCCCGAGCTTAGTGTTACTGATGCACTCGCGGGCGTTAATGGATTCGGCAATCGGCATTACAACCTTCATCGCATTTTCAACATCGGACTCGTGTACCGTAAATGTCAGGTCGGTAATGTTATCGATACTGGCATTCTGAACAATGGTATCGACACTGATACCGGCCTTAGCCAGCGGTTCGAAAATAGACGAAGCGATACCGGGTCGGTCGGGGACACCGACAATCATTATTTTTGCTACATCCATATCGTTAGCAATTCCGGTTACTTTATTTTTTACTTCCATAGATTCCTCCCCATGTATCAGCGTGCCCGGATTATTATCAAAGGTGCAGGCAACCAATATCGGCATATTGTGAATTTGCCCCAACTCCACCGCTCTCGGGTGCATGACTCTGGCTCCGTAAGTGGCCATTTCCAGCATTTCCTCGTAACCGATTTCGGAAATAGTACGCGCTTCGGGAACAAGGCGCGGGTCGGCGGTAAAAACACCGTCAACATCGGTGTAAATATGACAGGCCTGGGCTTTTAAACCGATTGCCAAAGCAACCGCCGTTGTATCGGAACCGCCCCTGCCAAGTGTCGTTACATCTTTATCTTTGTTGACCCCCTGAAAACCGGCGACAACAACAACGTTGCCTTTGTTTAGCTCTTCCACTATCCTTTTCGGATTAACCCCGAGAATATGCGCCCGGTTATGCTCCGCATCGGTCTTAATGCCGGCTTGCGCCCCGCTTAAACTGACCGCCCGGCAACCGATAGAATTAAGCGCCATTGCCAGCAGCGTACAAGATATCAGTTCGCCTGTTGAAAGCAGCAAATCGTATTCGCGGCCGGCAGGGTTTGCGATTACCTGTTTTGCCAGAGATATCAGGTCGTCGGTGGTATCGCCCATCGCTGAAACGACAACCACGATTTGATTGCCTTCATCTTTGGCTTTTGAGATACGCTCGGCAACTCTTTTAATTTTTTTCACATCGGCGACCGAAGAGCCGCCGTACTTTTGGACTATAATCGGCATATACCGTTTCCTAAAACCGTAAATTTTTCCCTAACAAGGGAAATTGTATCACATTGCGAAAGCAGAGAAAAACGGGGCAATCAGTGTTATGACATTGACCAGATAATATCGTCGATAACACTTGAAATCGGTTCAATGCCGGCAACAGCCGAAAGCGAGATTGCGGCCGCAACCATGCAAAACAAAAGCATTGCAAATCCGACCCCGATTTTCTTAAATGACATAATCCCGTAGACACTCCAAACCAGTATGGCGCATATAATAACAAGTAAAATCGTTCCCAAACCTTGGTCAACCCCTGCCGTTACCAGTAAATAGCCGGCCCACACCGCCAAAGCGAGGCATACAAACGCCAAAAAGATAAGAATACTTTTTAGATTGGCCAGTTTTTTATTCGGAACGCGTCTAACAGCCTGGGAATAACCGGCAATTTCGGCATCATAAGGCATCGCAATATCGTTATCGATATCGTTTTCTTCAACAAATCGTACGGGTTTTTTGACACCGACCGCAAAGTTTCGAGTAAATACCCGAGCGTCATGTTCCGTTACGGAAGGAATTTCCCTCGAGGGTGACTCTTCGTTTAAGAGTTCGCCCAACCCCGTTTGGGTAAATTGAGATACCCTGCGTTTGCATACAGGGTTATGACATTCGTACATATTTATACCGGGCTTCCAAACCAAAGACTCTCCCCCGCAATAGTGGCATATATCAGCCGTTACAACGGGAGGCGCGGGGGTTATCTCTTTGTTGACGGCGATTGGGCTTAGTGCGCCCCTTGCCGCATTACACAAAACACAGCCCGTATCGGCACGATAATAACGATCGTGCTCTTTGCAGTACGATGTAATTCTGCTGGTTACTATTTCTTCTTCTCGGTCATGCATTGAAATAAAAACCTTATTCCACAAACGTGGTCATTATATTATATCCCTCTTCAATTACAAACCCCGTGCGCTTGGCTTCGGCTTCGGTAAACCTGCGCGCGCCGTTGGCGTTAAAACCCGGCCCTAAAAGTAAAAACGGCACCGGCTCCCCAACATGGGTTTTAATGGCAACAGGGGTGAAGTGATCGGGCATTACAAGAACCCGCAAATCGTCGTTTTTATAGGCCATGATACGGCTTACAACTTGCTCATCTATTATTTCAATTGATTTAACCTTATCTTCAAACGAACCGGCATGCCCGGCTTCATCGGGGGCTTCGATATGGATAACCACCAAATCGTGGTCGTCGAGGGCCCTAATACCGCCGTTTACCTGTGCAATAAAATCGTTATCGATATTATCTGTAACCCCGGGGATTTCCAAGATTTGCATATCCATCATTTTCCCGAGCCCCTTTAAAAGGTCAACGGCAGACGTAATTGCCGCCGATTTGCCGTAAACCTTACTAAAAGGCGGCATTTGCGGAATCTTGCCGCTGCCCCAAAAAAGCCAAATCATATTTGCCGGAAGCTCATTCCAGGTGCGTCTGTCATTATTGACGCTGTGATTTTCAAGCACGTCAACAGAATCCTGCATCAGTTTTCTTAAAAATTCACTGCCGTTTCCCTGCGGCAAATAATCGCTAATATTTTTATCGGAAATGTCGTGAGCCGGGGTGCATAACGCATTAACGGTTTCCTCATGCCCTTTGATTTTTAAGAGGTGGCGATAACCGACCCCCGGGAAAAAGCGCACATTTTCGCTTCCCAACGATTCATTAAGGGCATCGATAAGCTTTGCCGCTTCTTCATCGGAGATATGACCGGAGCAGTAACTGTTCATTTTCCCGTCTTGGATGTTAACAAGGTTGCAGCGGAAAATAACTTCGTCCTCACCAATCGGAACCCCCGCACTAACCGCCTCGATGGCAGCCCGCCCGCGATAATAGACCTGCGGGTCGTAGCCCAGCAGGGACATACATGCAATTGCGCTTGAAGGCTCCATTCCTTCGGGAACCGTTTTGACAAGCCCCATTGTTCCCTTTTTGGCAAGCTTATCAAGATTAGGGGTAACCGCAGCCTCCAGGCAAGTCTGCCCGGCGTGCTCTTTTACAGGCCAATCGGCAGCTCCGTCAACAATCAAAACACAATATTTCAAAACTTACCTCCCCAACACGGCGAAAACAAAAAGGTGAGTGCAATCCGTGTCAATTAAGCATTTATTGTAATACACTTTGCTGATTGTTGCCACTTATCGCTTGTTTTTAAGTTCGGTGTTGAGAAATTCCCAATAATGTTATAATATTACCTGTACTATTTATCGTTAGCATCAAAAATCCGCATATCTTTTCGGGGCGTAGCGCAGACGGCAGCGCGCAGCGTTCGGGACGCTGAGGTCGGAGGTTCAAATCCTCTCGCCCCGACCATTGATAAAAAACCCGTTTAAATCCAAAAAATAAGTTCCGGAACACTAAATAGCGAGGCGCTTATGCAGAAATATTTGGAAATTGACGGTTGCAACGTTTCTTACGACTTAACAGGGGCAAACCATGCCTCCGCTGTTGTTCTGATTCACGGGTACGGTGTAAACCGCAAAATGTGGCAGCCCCAACTAAGTGCGCTCCAAGATTACCGGGTGATTAATATCGATGTAAGGGGACATGGTTTATCACGCCCTTGCCCCGACTTTACGGTTAAGAAGGCTGCCGCAGACCTCTTTGCCATTCTTAGCGCGGAAAATTGCAAAGATGCCGTTCTGGTCGGGCTTTCGATGGGAGGCTATATCGTCCAGGAATACGCCGCCGATTACGGTAAAGCCAAGGGTTATATGGTTATCGGCGCCACCCCAATCTTTATTCCTTATCCCAAATGGGAGAAAACAGCCTTAAAATATTCCGCCGCTCTCTTTAATATCTATCCGTGGGAAACGCTCAAAAAACAAATGGCAAAAGCAAGTGCGCTGAATACAGATGCCCGTAAATCACTTTATGCCATGTTTAGCGAAATGACTAAAAAAGAATTTGTTGCATCTTGGAACGGAATTGCGACATGCCTTAACGAAAGAGATGTTAAGTTTGATGCACCGCTGCTTGTTGGTTGCGGTGAATTTGAAAAAACGGGAACCGTTAAACAGCATCTGAAAGATTGGCCACAATATTACAAGGGCTGCAGGACAGAAATTATCGCCGGGGCCGCCCACGTTGTCAATATGGATAACCCCGAAGGGTTTAACAGGCTGATGCTTGAATTTATTAAAAAGTGTAACAAGTAAGAAGCCCCGACAGCCGGAAATAACGGTTTACCCCTCCAATTCCCTCTTTGCCTCTTCCCAAAGATCGTTCTGTTTATTAAAATCAAGACTGGATAAATCAAGCCCTCGCTCGCGGCAATAACCCTCCATTTTAGAAAAGCGCTCATAAAAACGGCGGTTGGTTTGGCGTAAAGCCGCTTCAAGATCAATCCCCTGTCTGCGGGCAAAGTTAGCCAGTGTAAAAAGGATATCGCCAAACTCAGCTTCCTTTTTTTCCGCGCTCTCGGCGGACTTAAACTCGCTTACTTCTTCCGTTATTTTATCCAAAACACCGCTATCTTCTTGCCAATCAAAACCGACCCGCGCCACGCGCCCCTGAATCGCCTGGCTGTAAGCAAGCGCCGGCATATTAACGGGAACCCCGGCAAGCATCGATACCTCTTTTTGACGCTCCTTCTTTTTAAGCGCCTCCCAATTTACGGTCACCTCTTCGGCATTATTAACCTCGGTGTCGCTAAAAACGTGCGGATGCCTGTAAATCAGTTTTTGATTTATTTTTTTGATTACGTCAGCGATGGTAAACTTATTGTTATCGGCAGCAATTTGGCTGTGCAAAACAATTTGCAATAATAAATCCCCAAGCTCTTCGGCAAGCTTAGCGGGATTATTTTCATCCATTGCTTCCAATACTTCGTAAGCTTCTTCCAGCAGATTTTTGCGGAGCGATTGGTGGGTCTGTTTTCTGTCCCAAGGGCAACCGTCGGGACCGCGCAGAAGCGCAATGATATCCGCTAAGGTTTGAAAATTATCTAAGTTCTGCGGTTCGGGCACTTTAACCTCCCTGTCGAAATTATTAAAAAGTTATCAAAAACTTATCGAAAATACTTGATAAGAAACCCGGCTTATAAAAAATCGGCTGCGACCGCTTCTAAGACGGTAACACCGAACCGATAAATTGCCGCTGGCCCCTTAAAAACTCGGCAGACGGCATCGGCTTTTTACCTTCCGGTTGCAGTGTAACGATATTTAAAACACCTCTACCGGTTACCACACCGGCACCACCGTGCGGTAGGGCAATCACCTCTCCAATTGCGGCATTTCCCTGCCATGCTACGGGGGCGGCCTCGATAATCTTTATGTTTTTACCTTGCCAGCGCGTATAACAACCCGGCCACGGATAATAGGCACGAACCTTATTCCAAATCAGAACGGCGTCTTCGGACCAATCGATTATCCCCGATTCTCTGGTAATTGTGCGAAAATAACTGGCAGCCGCTTCGTCCTGGGGACGCGCTAAAATCCGCCCTTTAGCCCAATCCGGCAGCGTTTCCAAAAGCATGCACGCCCCGATAAAAGCCAGTTTATCGGTGAGAACTCCCATATTATCGTATTTTTGAATCGGGATTTGCGCCTGTGAGAGCACCGGACCGGTATCCAACCCCTCGTCCATAAGCATAATACTGACACCGGTAAAACTATCCCCGTTAAGCAGCGACGCCGCTACCGGCACCGCCCCCCTGTATTTGGGGAGCATTGACGGGTGAATATTAACGCAGCCGTATCGCGGTAAATCCAACACGGCTCGGTTTAATATCTGGCCGAAAGCGGCAACAACAATCGCATCCGGCGCAAAGGATTTGAGCTCCTCGAAAGCTTCTTCTTTTTTTAAACTAACCGGTTGAACCACCTTCAAACCGAGCTCAAGGGCAATTTGTTTTACGGGAGAAAAAGATACCTTGCAACCGCGCCCGGCGGGCCTGTCCGGTTGCGTGTAAACCGCCGCAATTTCATAGCCGTTGGATTTAAGTAGCCTTAATGCCGGCCCCGCAAATGAAGGGGTTCCCATAAAAACAATTCGCACTTTTTTCCTCCGTCGCATAGATTCTAGCACCCCCCGAAGATACTAACAACTAATATTTTACTTAACGACAGAATATTTTTGGGCGGTTTTTTGCTTATAGCTAAAAGTTAGTATTTCGGCAAAAAACGGAGAAAAAAGGACTTAATAACAAATCACATCACCTGTTTTTTACCGGCAATTATCATAAAATGCCTTGCCAACGCCGATTCTCCCCTGATAACCTGTATAAGGTTTTTTAACAGCAATCTTCTTTTACAAGAAACCGAATACAATCAAATACTATCTCGGGATTACCGGGTTTTTAGGTATTATCTGTTTTTTTGTTTAGAACGCATTTTTTAGTTTTAACACATCTTTGTGGCTTCGCTGTGCCACATTATGAAATAGAAGAATAACAACGGAGAAACTGATTTTTATAATGAGATCGGCACAAGAAATTTGGGAAGCCGCACTGGGCGAATTACAGTTGCAAATAAACAAACCGAACTATCAAACATGGTTCCAGGGAACCGAGGGATTGGAATTTACGGACGGGCATTTCTATATCAGCACCCCCAATGCCTTTGTCGCCGAATATCTCGAAAAAAGCCAGCGTTCATTGATTGAAAAAACCTTAATCGGGCTTGTCAAAAGTAAAGTAGCCGTCCATTTTCAGGTTAGCTCAATCCAACCTGAACCGACCGACGGGTATGCCTACTGCGAAACACCGCAGGCTATCGATTCGCAAATCTCGGATTTTAATGCCAAATATACATTTGAAAGCTTTGTTGTCGGAAGCTCTAACCAGTTAGCCTACGCAGCGGCACAGGCAGCAGCGCAAGACCCCGGCAAAAGCTACAATCCGCTTTTTATTTACGGCGAATCGGGGCTTGGGAAAACGCATTTGCTCCAAGCTATCGGGCATACCCTACAAGCACGCAACGCAACCGTTTTGTATGTCAGCGGCGAGCAATTTACCAACGAGTTTATTGAAGCCATTCGTCACAAAAGAACCGATGAATTCCGTGAAAAATACCGCAGTGTTGACGCTCTAATGGTAGATGATATCCAGTTTATTAGCGGCAAGGAACAAACGGAAGAAAGCTTCTTTCATACCTTTAACGAACTTCATAACTCTAACCGCCAAATTATCGTAACCAGCGATAAGCTTCCCCAATCGATGCCGGGGATGGAAGAACGTTTACGTTCCCGCTTTGTGTGGGGGCTAACGGTTGATATTCAGCCGCCCGATTTGGAAACGCGTTTGGCCATACTGCAAACAAAAGCCGAACAGGCCGATACCGAAATTGCGATTGATGTTTTGGAAATGGTTGCCCAACAGGCGCGACGGAATATCAGGGAGCTCGAAGGCAGCCTCAACCGCATTATAGCCTATGCCAAGCTACTGCGTTCACAGATTACCAAAGAGGTTGCCACCAAGGCCTTGGCCAATATCAACGGAAACCGGGAAACCAACGGTCAAGTTTCGCATACCAAACTGCTTACCACCGTTGCCGAAAACTTCAGTCTGACCCCGGAAGATATACTTGGTCCGTGCAGAGATAAAGATGTAGCCCTTGCCAGACAGTTATTGATGTATCTTTTAAAACAGCAGGATAAATTCTCCTTAAACGAAATCGGTGAATTAATCGGCGGCAGAACCCCTTCAACGGTTAGCTACGCTTGTAAAAAGATGGAACAAGATATCACAAACAACCCGATTTTAAAGCGGCGTGTTTTGGAAATCGAATCTTCTCTGAAAACCGATTCCGAATAACCTCTCATTGTCTTTGCGAGACCATTGCACGATAGGAAGGGTGAGGTCATTCCCGATATGGAGGCGGAGCAATCCTCCTCTGTCTTTGCGAGCGTAAGCGAAGCAATCTCATATAAATCGTAAGACATACATACTATTCGTAAAAGATTGCCACGTCACTCGCCTAACGGCTCCCTCCTCGCAAAGACGGTGGAGTAATTCTGAGCGCCCCCTTTTGTGTCATTCCGAGGACTCTTTTTGTCATTCTGAGCACAGCGAAGAATCTGGGAGTTAATGGATAGAGCACCGTTCGGTAACGGATTTACGGTAGAACGGAGACCTCTTTTTTGCCTCCGAAGCAACCTCATAGCCTACATTTCCCGTCCTCTTAGATCCTTCATTTCATTCAGGATGACACAATAGGGGAACAGGATGGCAATATAATACTCGTTCGCCCTGAGCTTGTCGAAGGGTCTTACGAACGAGAGAGCAAAGGACTCACTATTCGTCTGCCGTTATGGTTCGACAGGCTCACCACGAACGGCTGGAAAACACCTTGTCTTTGCGAGCGCAGCGAAGCAATCTCATATAAATCAAATTCCTTGGAGATTGCCACGTCGCTCACCAAAGGACCCCCTCTTGCAAAGACATTATTATAGGTAGCGGATAGTTTAAAGAGAGAGGACGGGGTAAATAATAAGGGAATGCCGCCATTTGATAACTTTTCTATTTTTAGCATAACCAAGCCAAAATATCGCCCCTCTTTTTTCATAACTCCCCTCTTTTTTTCGATAACTTGACTGACTTTTCGATAACTCAAAATAACCCAAAGCTAAATTTCACACGCTTTCTCAAAAACAGCACCGTTTAAACGTAACGCACATATTACTGATATTCTTATCTAAAATAAGACAATAGGTAGTGTATTTACTTATGATATAATAATAACAAGCGGCTGTTTCATAAGTATTTTCGGCCGCAACTTAATTTTGGCAGATTGGTACTGTTTTTTAAGGTTTTATAGGGAATAAGTGATGTTTGATAAAGTAGAGATAATTGTAAAAGCGGGTAACGGCGGCGACGGTGCTGCCAGTTTCCGCCGTGAAAAGTTTGTTCCTTTTGGCGGCCCCGATGGCGGTGACGGCGGGCGGGGAGGCAGTGTTATTATCCGCGCCGATGACGATGTCAGCGACCTTAGATATTTTCGTCAAAATCGGGTCTATGGCGCCAATACCGGTAAAAACGGTTCAAGCCAGCGTAAATCGGGTCGTAGCGGCGCTGATCTTATTCTGAAAGTTCCGTCGGGCACAATAGTTACCGAAAAAACAGAAGACGGCGAGGGGGTAATCCTTGCCGATTTAAAGGAAAAGGGTCAGGAGGTGGTAGCGGCTGCCGGCGGTAACGGCGGATTGGGAAACAGCCATTTTTCATCTTCAATTAACCAGGCGCCGGTGCTTGCCCAAAAAGGGGAAGAGGGGGAACAAAAAACAGTTATCCTCGAATTAAAGTTGATTGCCGATGCCGGAATCGTCGGTTATCCCAATGTCGGAAAATCTTCGCTAGTGGCGGTAGCTTCGGCGGCCACCCCGAAAATTGCCGACTATCCTTTTACGACGCTGGAACCGGTTCTCGGAACAGTTGTCGTCGGTCATCATGCCTTTGTTTTAGCCGAGATACCGGGTTTAATTGAAGGAGCCGGTTTGGGCAGGGGTTTAGGTCACGATTTTTTAAAGCACGTCGTCAGAACGAAGTTACTGGTGCACCTTTTAAACGGTGATTCGCCGTCGCCGGTTGATGATATGATTCAGGTTAACAACGAGCTTAGCGTTTTTGACGCCGCTCTGGGCAAGAAACCGCAAATTGTGGTTGTTAATAAAATCGATATCCCCGAAGTAAGAGAAAGAATCTCCGAGATTCAATCTGTTTTTAATGAAATCGGAATCAAAGTACACTTTATTTCGGCGGCCACGGGAGAAGGTGTCAGTGCGCTGATGGCTGAGGTTTTAAAGGAAGTTGATAACATTACGCCGCCGGAGGTAACCTCGGATGAAGATGAAGAATCGTTTGCCGTCTTCCGCCCGCAGCCGAGGGGGAGCGATACAAAAGTTATCCGAGACGGGGATGTATTTGTTATCGAAAATAACAGCCTTGAGCGTATCATAGAGGGAACGGATGTCTCAAAAACAGAAGCCAAGCGTCAGTTAATCGGCCTTTTGACTCGCCCTCATATGAAAAGAATATTGGAAAGAGCCGGCGTGCAGCCGGGTGACAGAATACGCTGCGGCAGTTTTGAGTGGCGTTGGTGATAAAATGAAACTGGGTATCTTGGGGGGAACCTTCGATCCGATCCATAACGGGCATATCTTAATAGCGGAAACGGTTCTTTCCCGTTTAGACCTTGCGGAAGTGCTTTTAATACCCGCCGGTAATCCGCGTTTTAAAAATGGCGGGGCGGTTACCGATGCTTGTCATCGCCTCAAGATGGTTGAGCTGGCAGCCGCTGGCAAGCCCCTGTTTCGAGTTTCTGCAATGGAAGTAGAGCGGAGAGGGATAACCTATACCGTTGATACCTTGAGGGAGTTAAAAGACAAACTGGGGGCGCAGAGCGAGCTTTTCTTTGTAATGGGGTGGGGCAGCCTGGCGGAGTTTCCGTTATGGCATAAACCTTCCGAAATAATTTCGCTTTCTAAATTGGTTGTTGTACCGCGGCAGGGGTTACCCAAGCCTGATTTAGCGGAGTTGGACCGAAAAATACCCGGGCTTGCTAAACAAACTATTATGCTTGATGAACCTCTTGTCGAGCTTTCTTCATCGGATATCAGGGGTAGGATTAAAAACGGTGCGGATATTCAAGGGCTGGTACCCGATTCTGTTGCTGCGTATATTGCCGAAAATAGATTGTACCAATAACTCTTATTGCCAGCACTTTGCCATAAAATCCGTTACCGGATGGTGGACTGTCCGCTAACTCTTAGATTCTTCGCTGTGCTCGCAAAGACGTAGAGGCAGCCCCCAGCCGTTCATGGTGAGCCTGTCGAACCATAACGGCGGTCGGATTGTAATTTCCGGCTTCCTCGTTCGTAATACCCTTCGACAAGCTCAGGGCGAACGAGTATTATATTGTCATCTTGTTCCCCACTCTTGTCATCCTGAGTGAAACGAAGGATCTAAGAGGACGGGAAGTATAGGTTATGAGGTTGCTTCGGCATCAAAAAAGAGGCATCGTCCTGCTAAAAAATCCGTAGCCGGACGGTGCACTATCCACTAACTCCTAGATTCTTCGCTATGCTCAGAATGACAATAGTAGAAACGTCTTTGCGAGGAGCGAGCCTTTAGGCGAACGACGTGGCAATCTTTTACGAATAAGTACGTATGTCTCACGATTTGTTAGAGATTGCTTCGCTGCGCTCGCAAAGACAAGGTCTTCCCCAGCCGTTCATGGTGAGCCTGTCGAACCATAACGGCGGACGAATAGTGAGTCCTTTGCCCCCTCGTTCGTAAGACCCTTCGACAAGCTCAGGGCGAACGATAGGTTTGTCATCCTGAATGAAATGAAGGATCTAAGGGGATTTAAATACAGGCTATGAGGTGACCTCGGAAACAAAAAAGAGGTATCGTCCTACTATAAAATCCGTTACCGGACGGGAGACTATCCGTTAACTCCCAGATTCTTCGGCAGGCTCAGAATGACAATAATAGAAACGCCTTTGCGAGGAGTGAGCCTTTAGGCGAGCGACGTGGCAATCTCTAAGGAATTTAATCTATACGAGATTGCTTCGCTGCGCTCGCAAAGACAAGACCTTCCTCAGCCGTTCATGGTGAGCCTGTCGAACCATAACGGCAGTCGGGTTGTAATTTCTCTGGCTTACTCGTTCGTAAGACCCTTCGACAGGCTCAGGGCGAACGAGCATTATATTGTCATCTTGAACGGCAAAGGGTAAGGCAGTAGGGCAACCTCGAACCTAGATATCCAGGTTTTTAACGCTTTTAGCATGTGCTTGAATAAAGGCTTTACGCGGTGGAACTTCGCCGCCCATCAGCATATTGAAAACCTCATCCGATTTAGAAGCATCTTCGATATTAACACGTAACATCGTACGAGTTTCCGGATTCATTGTGGTTTCCCATAACTGCTCGGCGCTCATTTCACCAAGACCTTTATACCTCTGAACCTCTGCTTTTTTGGATTCTTTCTTGAATCTTTGCAGAATAAGGTCTTTATCTTGGTCGTTATAAACCCACTGTGAAGTCTTGCCGGACTTTATTTTGTAAAGCGGCGGCTGCGCAATATACAAATGTCCGTTATGGATTAATTCAGGCATATGCCTAAAGAAAAAGGTCAAAAGTAACGTTCGAATATGAGCACCGTCAACGTCGGCGTCAGCCATCAGCACAACGCGATGGTAGCGCAGTTTCGAAAGGTCCATTGAATCGTCGATTCCGCTGCCGAGAACGGTAATCATATTGCGAATCTCTTCGCTGGAAAGGATACGCTCCATGGTGGCCTTTTCAACGTTAAGAATTTTACCTCTTAAGGGCAGGATGGCTTGGAAACGCCGATTGCGCCCCTCTTTGGCGGAACCTCCGGCGGATTGGCCTTCCACTAAAAACAGCTCGCAAAGGGAAGGGTCTTTCTCGGAACAATCGGCAAGTTTCCCGGGCAGGGTGCCGGATTCAAGGCTGTTTTTGCGGATAACCAGGTCGCGCGCCTTGCGGGCGGCTTCTCTGGCTCTGGCAGAGGTAATACATTTTTCAATTATTCTTTTGGCAACATCCGGATTTTCTTCCAGATAGAGCGCCAAACCTTCGGCAACGGCGCTTTCCGTTATGCCTTTAATTTCGATATTTCCCAATTTACCTTTGGTTTGACCTTCAAACTGGGGTTCCGCTAATTTAACGCTGATAACGGCGGTAAGCCCCTCTCGGGAATCATCACCGACAAGGTTGGGATCACTGTCTTTTAAAATCTTGTTTTTATGGGCATAATCGTTTAGTACACGAGTCAGCGCCGAACGGAATCCGGTCAGGTGTGTTCCGCCGTCTACCGTATTGACACAGTTGGCAAAGCTGATAGTGTTATCGGTATAACCATCGTTGTACTGGATGGCCGTCTCGATAATGGTACTGCCTTCTTGTTTGGTGATATGAATCGGCGGCTTATGCAGAACCGTGCGGTTGCGATTTAAGTGCCGGACAAAGCCGATGATACCGCCCTCAAAATAAAAGGTTTGCTCTCTGTTTGAGTTTTCGTCGTAAAAAGAGATTTCCAACCCCTTGTTAAGGTAGGCAATTTCACGGAAACGGTTGTTTAGCGTATCAAAATCGTACTTGTCATCGGTAAAAATTTCTCTGTCGGCGACAAACGAGATTGTAGTTCCCGTTTCATCGGTCTCGCCGATTGCCTCCACCCTTTTTTGAGGGAGGCCTTTTTTATACTCTTGGTAGTATTTTTTGCCGTCGCGGCTGACAAAAACTTCCATGCGCTCCGAAAGGGCATTAACCACCGAGGAACCGACGCCGTGCAAACCGCCCGAAACCTGGTAGGTTTTACCGCCGAATTTGGCTCCGGCATGCAGAACGGTCATAACCGTTTCCAATGCGGATATCTTGGTGGTAGCATGGATATCGACCGGAATACCGCGGCCGTTATCGATAACCGTTACAACATTTTCTTTGCTGATATTAATTTTAATTTGTGTACAGAAGCCGGCCATGGCTTCATCAACGCTGTTGTGGACTATTTCATAGACTAAATGATGCATACCGCGCTGGTCGGTGGAACCGATATACATACCGGGGCGGCGGCGGACAGCTTCGCGTCCACCCAGCACCTGGATATCTGTGGCTGAATAATCTTTGCTTCTGTTCGGATCTTGATTCTTGTGTATCATTTAAACTCTTTATTAATAAATTGAAATAGTTACGGCGTGTGTATGAAAAGAGGCAGTCTGATTTTGCTGCCTCTTTCGAATCACATATTTTATTATATCATAATTATAGAGCGTCGGTAAAACTTTTAAAGCTAAAATGCGTTTATTTTGCTTAAATTGATACTATCGAAAAAGTTAGACGCAATCAATAGCGGCGGAAAGTAAAAGCGGAACCTAAAACGATAAGCGCCGAGAATTAAAAAAGAGGAATTTGGTACCCCCAAGCGGATTCGAACCGCTGTTGCCGGCGTGAAAGGCCAGTGTCCTAGGCCTCTAGACGATGGGGGCACTCGAATAAGTATACCAAAGGTTGGTTTTGTTTTCAACATCGGCCTAAACAGCTTTAAAACGCGGCTTTATTGCTCTTTTTCGCTATATTTTAATTGGTAATATTTTTTACTTATTTGATTCGAGGGGATAAATCGATGATAATATAAAAACGAGTTTTTGTTGAGATTTTAAGGGTTATTAGTGTGGATATAAAAGATTGCGTGCCTGCTCCTATGCGCTGCGGAAATAGGGTGTTTTACTGGGGAGAGCGCACATATGTAATGGGGATTGTTAATGTCAGCCCCGATTCATTTTCGGGAGACGGGGTCTCCGATTTTGAGTCCGCAATTTATCAGGCGAAACTCTTTGCCAAACAAGGCGCCGATATTATTGATATCGGCGGTGAGTCCACTAAACCCGATTATCTGCCGGTATCAATAGAAGAGGAAATCGCGAGGGTCGTTCCGCTAATTGAGGCATTAGTAGGTAATATAGAGATACCGATCAGTATTGATACCTCTAAAGCGGAGGTTGCCCGCTGTGCCGTTCAAGCCGGTGCAAGCATGATAAACGACGTTTGGGGGCTGCGTAAATCGCCGGAGCTGGTAAAAATCGCGGCGGAGGCCGGTGTGCCCCTCATTATAACCAGTAATCAGCGTGATAATCAGGCTGAGGATATTATGGCGGCGGTGATTCTCGATTTAAAAGCTAAAATTAAGATGGCCGAATCCGGCGGTATTTCTCCGGAGAACATAATTGTTGACCCGGGGATTGGTTTCGGGAAAACACCGGAGCAAAATCTTGAGATTATCAGAAGACTTACCGAGCTCAAATCTTTAAAAAAAGCGCTTCTGTTGGGGAGTTCCAGGAAATCGTTTATCGGCAAGGTATTGGATTTACCGGAAAATCAGAGGTTTGAAGGGACGGCGGCGACAGTGGCAATCGGCATTGCTAACGGTGCGGATATCGTTAGGGTGCATGATGTTGAGCAGATGGTGCGGCTATGCCGTATGACTGATGCTATAATAAGAAGAAAGGGATAATATTGACAATGGAATATAAAACAGTATATTTGGGGCTTGGTTCTAATTTGGGAGAACGCAAGGACAATTTGGATAAAGCAATTGATTATTTGTCCCAAAGAATACGCATAACGGCTAAATCTTCCGTATATGATACCGAGGCGATGGAAAATCGTGAACAGCCGCACTTTTTAAATATGGTTTGCCAGGTTCAAACAATTTTTAAGCCCCAAGACCTTCTGGTACTTGCAAAATCAATTGAACGCAAAATGGGACGGATGCCGAATTCGCATAACGCCCCGCGCCCGATTGATATCGATATCCTTTTTTATGATGATGAGGTAATTGAAACGCCCGAACTGACTGTTCCGCATGCCTCTTTGGATAATCGTGCTTTTGTACTGGTACCGATGGCTGAGATTGCGCCCAATTTAGTGCATCCGGTAACCAAGCAAACAATGAGCACTATGCTGGAACAGCTCAAAGACGGGGTGCAAGGCGTCATGAAAATAAATTGCCCGACTTAAAGGACAAAAAGATGTATAAAATATCGGTGGAACAACATTTTGATGCCGCCCATGCCCTCAGGGGCTACAAAGGGAAGTGCGAAAATTTGCATGGGCATCGCTTTCAAGTGCAAGTATCGGTTATTGCCAACGAGCTGGATGGTATTGGCTTGGCGTTTGATTTTACCGAATTAAAAAGGATATTAAAGGAAGTCCTTTCGCGGATTGATCATGCCAACCTTAATGAAACGCCGCCGTTTGATACTATTAACCCCTCATCAGAAAATATTGCGCGCACGGTATTTGAGCAAATGAAGGTTGAATTGCAAGATGCGCCGGTTAAATTGGCGGCGGTTAAGGTCTGGGAATCTCCGGAAAGCGCTGTCGAATACTCGGAAGGTTAACCGTCGGAAATTCTCACTTTGAGTCGTTAATATTACTGTCTTTGCTGAGAGCGAGCCTCCGGTAAGTGACACGGCAATCCCGCTCTTGTCATCCTGAGTGAAACGAAGGATCTAAGAGGACGGGAGATATAGGCTATGAGGTATCCTCAGAATCAAAAAAGAGGAATCGTCCCCCTCTAAAATCCGTTATCGGACGACAGACTATCCGCTAACTCCTAGATTCTTCGCTGTGCTCAGAATGACAATAGTAGAAACGCCTTTGCGAGGAACGAGCCGTTAGGCGGGTGACGTGGCAATCTTTTGCGAATAGTACGTATGCCTTTCGATTTATTAGAGATTGCTTCGCCTTCCCTTACGGGAATGGTCTCGCAAAGACAGGTTGTTTATCCCAGCCGTTCCTGTCCTTCGACAGGCTCAGGGCGAACGGGATTTAAAATGCCTTTATGCGACAAGTGACGCGGCAACCCCATGCGGATTGGGTAAATGTCCTCTTCTCTTTGAATTCAAGCCATTTCCCCCGAACTAACTTTTAGAGCTTTTTATTCGTTTAAATAAAGTTGAGAGCGGCTAACTTGTAAAAAAAGAGTTAATTCAGCATAATATCTAAAATTTTTTAAATATTACTTGTAATTTGTTGTTAAATAGGATTATTATTGTTAGAATTCAATTTCCGGTTGTTAGCAGGTTAAGTTACGGAACCTGTTTATAAAAGATAATTTTTGAGGTTTTAAATAAGAGCAAACATGTCATACGAAAACGAAGAAAAAGCAAGATTGATGAGGCAGCAAAGCAAAAAGGCGATAGCTTTGGCGATGGAGGGGCGTTGGCGTGAGGCTGTAGATGCCAACAAAGCGATTATCGAAACGTTCCCCGAAGACGTTGATTCCTTTAACCGTCTGGGGCGGGCCTATGTTGAGCTGGGGGAATATAATGCCGCCAGTGAAGCCTATAGCCGTGCCAAGCAATTGGACCCTCACAATCTTATTGCCGAGAAGAATCTGCACAGGATTGCTCACTTAATCGAAATCGGTGCCAAGCCGGAAGAAAACACTTCGAAGGTAGAACCGAACGTATTTATTGAGGAAATCGGTAAAGCAGGAATTGTAAAACTGATTCAACTGGCGCCGGAAAAGGTTTTGGCTAAAGTTGATGCCGGTGATAAGGTTCAGTTGAAAACAGTTGAATCCAACTTGGTAGTGGAAAACAGCGCCAACGAGTACCTTGGATTGGTTGAACCGCGTTACAGCCAGCGCTTAATCAGGCTGATTGACGGCGGCAATCGCTATTCGGCAACGGTAATCAGCGTTTCCGATGATAATTTGGCGGTAATAATCAGAGAAACTTACCAGCATCCCTCTCAGTTTGGGCAGCTCTCGTTCCCGTCAAAAAGCAGCGGCAGTAGTATCAAACCGTATGTAAGTGATAAAATATTAAAGCGCAAGTTAGATTACGGTGATTCATTAATAGATTTGGAATATATTGATGATTCCGGTGAAGACGCAGATCTGTTATCCGAAGAAATTACAGAAGACAGCGTGGAAAGTGATGATCTTGTTGAGGAAGACGAATAGGAGGTTTAATTAGATATGAGTGCGGGTAACATTAAAGATATAAAAATCGACGAGGAGGTTAAAAGCTCTTACCTCGATTATGCTATGAGCGTAATCGTTTCGAGGGCTTTACCGGATGTCAGGGACGGGCTAAAGCCGGTGCATCGTCGTATTCTTTTTGCAATGCAAGGGTTGGGGCTTTACCGCTCCGGTCCGCATCGAAAAAGTGCTCGTGTTGTCGGTGAGGTGCTCGGTAAATACCATCCCCACGGCGATACTTCCGTTTACGACGCTATGGTACGTATGGCGCAGCCTTTCTCAATGAGACACCCCTTAGTTGATGGGCAAGGTAACTTCGGCAGTGTTGATAACGATCCGCCGGCGGCAATGAGGTACACCGAGGTTCGCTTGGAAGCCATTGCCGAAAACATGTTGTCTGATTTGGACAAAGACACCGTTGATTTTATGCCTAACTTTGACGACAGTCTTCAAGAACCGGTGGTTCTTCCCAGCCGTATCCCCAACCTTTTGGTTAACGGAAGTTCCGGTATTGCCGTCGGTATGGCAACCAATATCCCGCCGCACAATCTGGGCGAGGTATGCGATGCGTTAGCTTATCTGATTGAAAACCCCGAAGCCGGGGTTGAAGAGTTAATGAAATTTGTTAAAGGCCCCGATTTCCCCACCGGGGGTATTATTTTAGGCAGAGACGGAATCGTTAGTGCTTATGCTACCGGCCACGGTAAAATTTTGGTTAGGGCAAAGGCTTATTATGAAGAATCAACTTCGGGGCGCCAGCAAATAATTGTAACGGAATTACCGTACCAAACAAACAAGGCGGCTTTGGTTGAAAAAATTGCCGAGCTGGTTAAGGATAAAAAGATTACCGGTATCAGCGACCTGCGCGATGAATCGGATCGTGACGGGATGCGTATCGTTATCGAACTCAAAAAAGAAGCGCAATCCCGCCAGGTATTAAATGCCCTTTATAAGTTTACGGCGATGCAATCTTCTTTCTTTGCCAATATGCTGGCGCTTGTTAACGGACAGCCGAGAGTAATCGGTCTTAAAGAGGCTTTACAATATTTCCTGGATTTCCGTCAGGAAGTTATTACCCGGCGTACCCAATTCGAATTAAAAGGGGCTCAAGACAGGGCGCATATCCTTGAAGGTTTAAAGAAAGCCCTCGATTTTATTGATGCGGTTATTAAAACCATCCGCGAATCCAAGTCGGCGGAAGATGCCCGTAAAGATTTAATGCTTAATTTTGAACTGACACAAATTCAGGCGCAAGCGATCCTCGATATGCAACTCAGACGCTTGGCAAGCCTTGAAAGACAAAAAATAATAGATGAATATGAAGGGCTCTTAAAGACAATTGCCTATCTTCAGGACTTGCTTGAGAATCCGCGTAAGATTCTGCTTCTTGTAAAAGACGAGCTTGGCGAGTTGAAAACCAAATCAGCCAATCCTCGTAAAACTGCTATTAGCGTTCAGGAGGCTTTGGATTTTAGCGAAGAAGACTTAATTCCGCATCAGAGAATGGTGGTTACTTTAAGCGAGCGCGGTTTTGTAAAAAGGGTTCCTTCCAAATCCTTTACCCTGCAGCACCGCGGCGGCAAGGGCATTATCGGAATGGTAACCCGCGAACGTGATGCTGTCAGATTCCTGGTGGTTGGCGATACTCACGACACGCTGCTCTTCTTTACGGATAGGGGCAAGGTCTTTTCCACTAAGTGCTACGAGGTTCCGTTGGATGTATCGCGCATCTCAAAGGGGACGGCCGTAATTAACCTGTTCCCGATTCCGCAAGGCGAAAGGGTCACTGCGGTAGTTGAGGTTAGCGAATTTAAAGAAGATAACTTTATTTTACTTGCCACATCTAAGGGTGAAGTTAAAAAGATTGCAATGAGCAGTTTCGCTTCGGTACGTTCAAGCGGGCTGATTGCAATGGATGTGGATTCGGACGATAATCTTATCGCTGTTTGTCAGGGCGCTGAAACAGACGACGTATTGATGATAACCCGGAAGGGACAATCAATCAGATTCCATATTTCGGAATTAAGAACCAGCCTAAGAGCCAGCGGCGGGGTTTACGGAATTAAATTAGGAAAAGACGATCAAGTGGTTAGTATGGATGTGGCCGAAGAGGGTTCTTTCGTACTTACCGTTACTTCCGGCGGACACGGAAAACTAACCCCGATTGACGATTATCCGTTACAGCGCCGCGCCGGAAGCGGGGTGATTACCTTTAGGATAGTGGATAAAACCGGAGATGTTGCGGCAGCCAAAGCGGTAAAACCGGATCAGCAGGTGATGATAATTTCCGCTAAAGGTATTATTACGCTAACGCCCGTTAGGGAAAAAGATCCGCGTTTGGGGATTACCATCCAAGGACGCAGCACACAAGGCGTACGGCTGATGAAATTGGAAGCGGGTGATAGCGTGGTTGCGATTGCCGCCTTTGACGGAGAAGGCAGAGAATAAGCTTCAGTCCGCTAAATAAGGATACGAAAAGGGGTCGGCAAATCGCCGACCCCTTTGTGATTTAACATATAAAACAAAGGAATCCCAACATCTACCTCAGCATAGACATCAATGTAGAAGAAAATCCCTCTATAGACAAAGCGCTTACCATTTCTTGTTTGATTTCTTCGGCGAAATCATCAAAATATGCCTGTGGTTCGGCAGCTTCGATGGTATAGAGCCATCTGAATAAAGCTCCGTCAACATCTTCCACCACAATTCCTTCCCCGCTTATCCCTCTGGTATCGACACAAACATCAAGGCCTTTACCGGTATTGGTGTAATATAACACTCCATCGTCAAAGCTATAACTGATAACATTAATCGATGTTACGACAGTAATGTTGGAATTAAAATTCTCTAAATAGTTTTTAATAGCCTGCTGACCCTCTTTCGGTAAAGCGTTAAAGAAAATTATCGGGTCGGATGAATAGCTGAATAAATCCAAAAGCTCTCTAATTACAGCAGGGTCGCTCCAGTTCTTGTCACCGGTAATGGAAGCAATGGCGTCTTCCACGGGGATAATATTGAAGCCTAATTCATAGATTTCCTTTTCCCATCCCGCCAGCAGGTTGCCTGATTTATCAAGTGGAGTGTCTATTGTAATATCCTCATTGAAATTATAGAAATGAGTTACATATGTCGAAATATATTTATTACTCTGAAGAATCTGCTTTGTCTGATGTATGAAATAATCGTCTTTACCTATCCATATTTCGATTTCAGTATCTAGAAGTTTGGCGGTTCCTTTGTAATGCAAGCAGATTACCCCGTCTATAACTTCATCACCCAGTTGTTCCGGTTTATCTATAAACTCCAGCATTGCCACGGCATGTCGCTGACTCATGGTTCCACTATTTCTGTAATACAAATAGTCCATGTCTCCGCTACTCTGCAATAGCAAATTTTTGTCTTCAGATTGATAATACCTGTATTCCCCGTCGTAATAGATTTCAAAGTTCCTTTCAACACGAGTTACGACACCATTATTAGTGGAATTGTAAGAATGGCTGTAAGTCAGATGCGCAAGGTCTGGCAAGACAAACTCAAATATATTCTCTGTAACAGCCTGTTCAATGTTGGGATTGTCGATATCTATTGTTGTGGCAGAACTACTGACACGGTAAGTCTGCACATTCTCCGCGGCTTCCTTTGCCTTGGCAAGAACAGTGGTGTAGCCGTTGTTTCCCGTCCACGGCTGCAATACAAACAACATGGCTACTATAGCCACAACCGAAAGCGATAATACGACAGGACGCAGCCATTTATTCCCGTTAATCCCCTTAATGTTATCCATTATCGGTATCCTTCTCCTTTTTACGGCCTTCGCCGTTTTATTCGAGGGGGATTCGAATTTTTCCAATAAAGCTGCTTTCAAGAGCCTTTGGTGAGTATGCAGTTCGGCCTCCGGAAGCCGGGCGCTCTCTAACTTTTTTATTAAATCCTCATTTTTCATCATCCACCTCTGTAAAGGATAACCGTTATTTCCCTAAAAGGTTGCATTGTCCTCCAATAATTTTTTAAGTTTGTCCAAACCCCTGTGTAAGAGCGACTTTACCGTTCCCTCGCGTTTTCCCAGTATCAAGCAAATTTCAGCAACAGACTTTTTCTCAAAATACCTTAGAACAATAACTTCTTGGTAAATATGGGGCAGTTTGACTATACAGCGATGCAATAAAAGATAGTCCTCATGTTTTTGCATATCGGCTTCAATGCGTGTTATCTCATCGTTATCGTTTGCCCCTGTTGCAATTGCCAAAACCTCCATTTCTTTTTTAAGCAAATTAAGTTGCTTGTTATGGTTATAGCCGTTAATGATTTTATTTTCGGCAATGCGGTACAGATATGCGGAGAAGGGGATATTACGCCATTGGAAGCGTTTAATGGTATGAAGGGCTTTGAGGAATACCTCGGAGGTTATATCCTTGGCTATTTCGATATTAGCTGTTCGTAGAATCACATAACCGAGGATTTTGGGATAATACTCGTCATAAAGCAAGCCAAATGCATTAACATCGGTTTTTGCCCTGTTTACCAGTTCTTTTTCCCGCTCTAAATCCATATGCCTCTACATAGGATAACCCATTTTTTGGTAAAAGGTTGCATGAATTTGACGAAAAATCGGGGAATTTTTAAAAAAAGATATTAACCGGTTTTGTGGTTTGAGGAATCCATAAACGTGGTTAATTGTTCTTGCGGTTGAATTTATGGTCGCATAAGACAGTCGCTTTTTCTATCCCGCAGATATTACAAGCATGGTCACGGCAATCCGCCGTTTCTTTTTCTTCAATTGCTCGTTTATATTCGCGTTTCAAGAAATTAAGCGAAACGCCGGTATCGATATGTCCCCAGGGTAAAGGTTCGTCCGGCAAACGTTCCCTGTGCGTATAAAAATACGGATCGATTCCCTCTTTACGGAAGGCGTCCATCCAAACATCAAATTTAAAGTGTTCCCCCCACCCATCAAAACAAGCCCCCATTTGCCAAGCGCTATAAATTACTTTCCCCAGCCTGCGGTCCCCGCGCGAGATAATCGCTTCAAGAAAGCTGCGAGAGTAATCCTGCCAAGAGGGGGTTACGTCTTTTCTTTGTAAATTGTTTCTTAAAATGTTTTGCTTGTGCCTGATGTTTTCTTCACTGTCCATGGCAATCCACTGAAAAGGGGTGTGCGGTTTGGGCACAAAAGTCGATAAACTGAGCCGAACGTGCGGTTTTCTGCCGGGAATGTTTTTGCCGATTGCGCGGATTTTTTCGACCATTTCAATAATGCCGTTAATATCCTCGTCTGTTTCAGTCGGTAACCCCAGCATAAAGTAGAGCTTTAGGCTTTTCCAACCCTTTTCGAAAGCGGCGGTAACCGTATCAAAAATTTGTTGTTCGGGGATGCATTTATTAATTACGCGTTGCAATCTCTGGCTGCCGGCTTCGGGGGCAAAGGTGAGCCCCGATTTCCTTTCGGTGGGTAGCGAATCAATTAACTTTACCGAATCAACCATCATTCTGAGGCTGGGAAGCGATAAGGAGATATTTTTTTGTCCGTACTCGGCAACAATTTTACTTACCAGTTCATCAATGCCGTGATAATCGCTGGTGCTTAAAGACACAAGAGAGATTTCATCATAGCCTGTGTTATCGATAATTTCTCCGGCAGCGGCTATAACTTCGTCATGCGAGCGCTGGCGTACCGGCCGATAGGTCATTCCGGCATGACAAAAACGACAACCGCGGGTGCAGCCGCGGCTGATTTCTATCGCACAGCGGTCGTGGGTGGCGGCAATAAAAGGAACTATCGGGCGCGTTCCCGTCGGCGGTAATTTTGAGACGATTTGTCTTTTTATTATCGGTGCGGCTTCGGGTGTTGTGGGGGTGATAGATTTAAACATCCCGCTGTCGTCATACTCGATAACATACAAACTCGGAACGTATACGCCGGGGATGGTTGCCAACCGCTTTAATTTATCGGTTCGCGACAGATTATTTTTGAGAGATTTAAACTCCCTTAAACAATCCACCAATGTCGGAAGAACATCTTCGGCGTCGCCGATAACAAAAAAATCAAAAAAATCAGCCAGCGGTTCGGGGTTTAGTGCACAGTTCCCGCCGCCAACCACCAGCGGATGTTCATCTTTTCTGTCACAAGTCATTACAGGAATATCGGCAAGGCTAAGCATATCCAGAATATTGGTGTACGATAGCTCATAACCAAGCGAAAAGCCGATTAAATCAAATTCGTTTAAAGCACGGCCGCTTTCGAGGCTTTGTAAGGGGATGTCGGCTGTTTTGAGGGCGTTTGCCATATCAACCCACGGAGTAAAGACCCTTTCGGCAAGCACATCCGGATAGGCGTTTAAAATATCGTAGAGAATCGGTACGGCCATGTTCGACATTCCGATTTCGTAGATATCGGGATAACTTAAAACGATCTTAATATCCGTATTAAGCCAATCTTTAACGATACTGTTCCATTCGCCGCCGGTATAGCGGGCAGGTTTGGAAACGTTGTATAAAATATTGTCGGGATAAGCCAAAACAATCCTCCAAAGCACTTATTATACGTGGAATCCGAGGTAAGGTGCAATCTTGCAGTAGGGATAGTCGATAATACTCCAAATAGTGACAGAACTCTAGGTTACCTCTTTTCATCGTGATTTCCTTCATCCGTATACCTGCTAAAGGGCGTCGCTGCCAACAGCCCCTTTTTATTTTGACCTTTATTAAAAACAGATTTACAATAACAATAGCACCTTTAAGGAGGACAATATGGAAAACTTATGGGCGCCGTGGCGCATGGAATATATTAAAAAAGTAGATACGCAAGACTGCGTTTTTTGTACAATGCCCCCGGAAGATTGCGATGTTAAAAATTACATATTGCATCGCGGAAAACACAACTTTGTAATCCTAAATTGTTACCCCTATAACCCCGGGCACCTGATGGTGGTTCCATTCCGTCACTTATGTGCGCTTGAAGACCTCACAACCGAAGAAATGACAGAACATTACGAGTTGGTGAGCAGGTGCATTACCGCTTTAAAAAAGGCTTCCAATCCCGATGGTTTCAATGTCGGCATGAACTTGGGGAGGGTTGCCGGAGCCGGTATCGACAAGCACATCCACACTCATATTGTCCCCCGTTGGAGCGGAGATAACAATTTTATGCCGGTGGTGGCCGATATCCGTGTGGTTAACGAGTCGTTGGGGGCTTCCTATCAAAAACTAAAGGATTGTTTTTAACCCGTTACCTTTAAAGTTTCAAACCGATTATTTTATTAAAGGAGTTGGGCAAATCACCCAACTCCTTTTTTTAGTTTAGATAATGATCGGTATTTCCCGAATTGAAATTAATGCCCCTCAATTTTGGGCTGGAAAGCCACCGGACAGTCTTTTGTGCTAACCGTCTTTCTGGTAAACGATTCAACTTGAGCCTGTGCCTTTTTAGGGTCAAGAACCCAAGTGCGATAGAAATCGTACGGGCAGGTAGCATCGCCGAGCTCTTCTTCTTCCGAATTGAGTTTGGCGGTGTAGCCTCTGTGGAGCAATTTGAAGAGGTGGTTCTGTGATTGCCAATTCGCTCTGGCATCCCTGATGGCACTAACCGAAAGTTCGGCATATTGAACCCCCATTTGTTCCGTACCGCATTCACCCAAAATCCTGCCGTCAAAGCCGACAATAGCCGAATGCCCAAAGAACGAATAAACGCCGTCAAAACCGGTGCCGTTAGCTACCGCAACATAGCTGGTATTTGCCCATGCCATTGTTGTTGCCATATTTCTCTGCTGTTCTCTGGAAGGGTACATGTAACCTTGGCAGCGGACAATTAATTCGGCGCCTTTCATAGCGCAATCACGCCAGATTTCGGGGTAGTTACCGTCATCGCAAATAATCAGGCTGACTTTCAAGCCCTTGGGGCCTTCGGAAACAAAGGTGCCGCTTGCGGGATACCAGCCTTCAATAGGACACCAAGGCATAATCTTGCGGTATTTTTGAACAATCTCACCCTTATTATTGATTAGTATCAATGTATTGTAGGGGACTTTGTTGGGGTGGTCCTCGTGGAATTCACCGGTAATCGAGTTTACCATCCAAATATTGTTTTTGCGGCAGCACTCGGAAAAGATTTCTGTTTCCTCGCCGGGGACGGTAGTGGAAAGATCCATGAATTCTTGAGGGTCATAAAGGATGCCTTCCGTGCTGTATTCGGGGAAAATTATCAGGTCCATGCCCGGAAATCCCGTTTTGATTCCTTCGGCATATTTGGCAATTTTATGGCAGTTATCAAGGATATCTTTTTTTGAATGCAGGCTGGGAATCGGGTAGTTTACAACCGCAACACCGACATTGTCGGCGCTTGAAGAAATATCACCGTGTCTCATTTATAATCCTCCGTATAATTTTATTCTTCGCTAAAATCCGATGCAGGTATTTGATGTTTCATTGTTCTATAAGCCCACCTCCTTAAATCGGAATTACGGAATTACCACCAGGGCCATATTCCGGTCAGCGTAAAGTAAGCCCCGATGAAGGTCACAATTGCGTTTACCATCGTCCAATAGGCTGTTGCTTTGTTGATGTTTTTGCCCAAACCGAGCAACAGGAAGAACATGAACCATAAAGTTGCCCACATAAACCAGAGTAAAGCCAGCCCCGGAGTGGCGAGGTTTAAAAATCCGGTCGGAACGGCAATCAGTGCAACGGGCAGACAATACCAACCCAGCCCTTTGCCGTCCAGATTCCATATTTGGGTTGCGGCTACGTAGAGATATGTGAATGCAAACAATAAGGTCAAAGCGGCGCCGTAGAAATCGGCGGTTTCTTTGGCGGTGGCGATTACAACGATTACGCCTGTAATTTGAACGACGGCAACGAAGATATTCATGGGGATAACCGCTTTGTTAGACATTTTTCCCATCATCCAAAGCGCGTTAATAAACAGGACAAAACCGACATACCATAGACCTAGTCCTAACAACGACTTGCCCCCCTTTAAGCGTTTTTGTTAAGCTCGGAGAATATGAATGTTACAAATGTTTTTTGAACTGGTAACACAGCAATTCTGCCATACACACTACCTCCCGATATTGGTCTTAACAGGGGGTTTGTAAGGGGCATTGTCCTTGGAGGGGTAAAAAGAGTATTTTGGAAAAAACACTCCCCAGCGTAAGAAGACTACCATACCGCTTTCTTAAAAACAAGGGGTTTTGGGGTAAATTTTTGTAAAATTCTAAAAGTTGTAAACGGCTGAATTTAAACGTATTTGCGACACGATGGGTAGGATTAGCTATACGATAGCTGTAAGAATATCTTGATAAGGAATATACTCAAAAAAGTATCGGTTTTGGAGGCTGATTTTTAAGATTTCCAAGGATAAAATTTAAGTGCTTGCGGTTAAAATTTCTTTTAGTTTGGGGATTAAACAGTCCCAGGATAAATTTTCTTGTCCGGCGGCGGCCATATCTTTTAAAACAACGGTTTGCGAGGCCACTTCCTCGTCGCCGATAATAATTGCAAAGCGCATATTAAGATTATTGGCTTGCCTTAATTGTGCCTTTAAACTCTTTGTTCCCGTTGATTGAATTATGCCGATGCCGGCATGCCTTAAATCGGATGCCAATTTTACCGCTGCCAGCTTGGCATTTTCGCCCATGTTTGCCAAAAAGACCGCCGGTTTACTGATTACCGGAATCTGAACATCCTCCCTTTTAAGGTTGAGAATAATCCTTTCAATTCCGGCGGCAAATCCGATTGCCGCAGTGGGTTTACCGCCCAGTTCCGCTATTAGGTTATCGTAGCGTCCTCCGCCGCCGAGGGTGTTTTGTGCGCCTTCTGTTTCCGGCTGGATTTCAAAAACTGTTCTCGTATAGTAATCCAGCCCTCGAACCAGCCGATGGCTTATTGAATACGGCAAGCCGATATCATCAAGGTATTTTTTTAATAAATTAAAATGTTCGGCACAGCTATCACATAAATAATCGGCGCTTTTGGGAGCGTTATCAATCAGTTTTTGACAGCCGGGTTGTTTGCAATCCAAAAGCCTTAAAGTGTTGCGTTCCCTTCTGGTTTGGCAGTCTTTACAAAGCTGCTCGCCGCAGTTGTCATAATAATCGCGTAATTTTTGCAGATAATTCGGGCGGCATTCGGAACAGCCGATACTGTTAACGATTAGCGACAATTTTTTAAGGCCGAGTGATTCATAGAATCGCCATGCCATTTCAATTACTTCGGCATCAATTACGGGGTCGGCATCTCCGATTGCCTCGTAGCCGAATTGATGGAACTCCCTTAAACGACCGGCTTGCGGCCTTTCGTAGCGGTAGATTGAAGTTAAATAAAACAGCTTTACCGGTTGCGGCAAGTTTGCCATCCCGTGTTCGATATAAGCGCGGCAAACCGAGGCGGTTCCTTCAGGTCTTAACGTAATATCGTTACCGCCTTTATCCTGAAAAGAATACATTTCTTTTTCGACGATATCCGTTCCGTCCCCGATACTGCGGGTAAAAAGCTTTGTGTTTTCAAACGTAGGGGTATCTATTCGCTCATAACCGTACAAACCGCAGATCAAAGAGGCTTTCTGCTCGATATATCGGCGATAAGCCTGTTCTGCGGGTAAAATATCCGCTGTGCCTCGAGGTGCCTGATACACTTTATCTCCTGTTCGTTTGGCTCGGATACCGAGTAAACTAAAAACAACTTAGCACTTTGCCAACCTGCTAATGTTCCTCTATACTTATAATTAATATCCCGGCAAAGTACAGTTCTTATGTTAAAACAAAAAAACGTAACGGTCAATAAATTATTGGAAAAAGCCGCTGCTTATTTGCCGCCTGAAAAGGTGGCTTTGGTGGAGCGCGCCTATAAGTTTGCCGAAAAGGCGCACGAAGGGCAGTTCCGTGAATCGGGGGAACCTTACCTCGAACATCCGCTGCAAGTGGCAATTATGTTGGCCGATTTGCAACTGGATGCCGGTACTTTGGCAGCGTCCCTGATGCATGATGTTTGCGAAGATTGCGGTGTGCCTCTTTCTGAGATTGAAGGAGAGTTTGGGACTGAGGTTGCCAAGTTAGTTGACGGGGTGACCAAGTTATCGCAGCTTTCGTTGCATTTACCCGAGGAAGTGGTGCTTAAAAGCAGTACGGCTGACGGTCAACAGCAAGCCGAAAGCCTCCGTAAAATGCTGGTTGCGATGGCGGAGGATTTGCGGGTTGTTTTTATTAAGCTCGCAGACCGCTTACATAATATGCGCACCCTTGATGCTTTGCCGCCGGAAAAACAACGCCGTGTTGCCCGTGAAACAATGGATATCTATGCCCCATTAGCACATCGTTTGGGGATATGGGAATTAAAATGGGAATTGGAAGACCTTTCATTCCGCTATCTTGAACCCAAAAGATACGAACAATTATCAAAAATGGTTGCCGGTAAACGTGACGAACGCGAAGCGTTTATTAAAAAGGTCATCGAAATCGTTAAAGAAGAATTTGCGCGGGTCGGATTTAAGGCCGAAATAACCGGCCGCCCGAAGCATTTATACAGCATTAATCAGAAAATCCAGAAGTATGAGGCACAGAATAAACAGTTTAACGATATTTATGACCTCTTTGCGTTAAGGGTCTTGGTTGATACGGTGCAAGATTGCTACAACGCGGTCGGCATAGTGCACAGTATGTGGCATCCCGTTCCGGGGGCCTTTGACGACTATATCGCCAATCCTAAACCGAACGGTTATCAATCGCTGCATACCGTGGTTCTGTCGTTTGGTACCACCCCGATTGAAATTCAGATACGCACACACGATATGCACTATACTGATGAATACGGAATTGCTGCCCATTGGCGCTATAAAGAGGGCAAAAAGGAATCCTCGCCCTATGAGGAAAGAATCGGATGGTTAAGACAGCTTATTGATTGGCACCGGGAATTAAGCGGTACCGAAGAATTCCTTGAATCGGTTAAAACCGATATTTTCATTGATCAGGTCTTCGTTTTTACCCCTAAAGGCGAGGTTAAAGACCTTCCGAAAGGGGCGACACCCTTAGATTTTGCTTATCGGATTCATACCGAACTTGGGCATCGATGTGTCGGCGCAAAAGTAAACGGACGATTAGTGTCGTTAAGCTCACGCCTTAGTAACGGGGATGTGGTGGAAATTATAACCACAAAACGTGATAAGGGCCCCAGCAGGGACTGGATGAATCCGCACTTAGGCTATGTTCATACTTCGCATGCCCGCGAAAAAATCCGCCAATGGTTTAAGCGACAAGAGCGCGAAGAAAACATTGAGCAGGGTCGCATTCTTTTGGATAAAGAACTTAAACAGTTGGGAATGAGAGACACCGACCGCGAATCAATTGCCAAATCGTTTAAATACTCAAGCGTGGACGAATTCCTGGCTGCTATAGGGTACGGCGGTGTCAATATTGAGAGCATTGCTTTAAAATTGGCTTCACATCAGGAACAGCCGCGCCTGATTCCGGAAACGGTCCAGCCTAAAAAAATTAAGTCCGAAGTGCAGGTACTGGGTGTCGGCGAGCTTCTAACGAATATTGCCCAATGCTGCAACCCGGTTCCCGGCGATGATATTGTCGGGTATGTAACGCGCAGCCGCGGCATAACGATTCATCGCCGTGATTGTTATAACGTAATCAACGAGGATGAAAAAGAAAGACTGATTGAGGTAGAGTGGGGACAAACCGAGGCGCAATATCCGGTTAGTGTTCAGGTTAACGCTTGGGATAGGGTCGGTTTGGTACGGGATGTCTCTACCGTAATTGCCGAAGAAAAAGTGAATATCTTCAATATGACAGTCACCGAAAACGAAGATCGGATTACAACAATTACGCTTACGCTCGAAACTAAGGGGTTGGTGCATCTGAGCCGTGTTCTTGGCAGAATCGGCGGGGTCAAGGGTGTACTAAGTATTAACCGCGTTTAACCGCAAACCGGTTAAAGTTGCGGTTTTGGAAATATCCGCATTCCCCCCTTTGTCTTAAAATAATTTTTATTGTATAATGTGAAACAGTTTCAGGAGGAATAATTTGCCTAATATTGAATCAGCTAAAAAACAGCAGAGAAAATCGCTGAAAAGAAAGACTGTCAACAAAACTAACGTTAGTAAAACCAGAACCGCTTTGAAAATAGCGGAAGCATCAATTGCCTCCGGCGATTTGCAAAAAGCCGAACAGGATGTTAAAGCTGCCGCAAGCGCTTTGGATAGAGCAGTAGGTAAGGGTGTTGTCCACTCCAACAATGCTTCTCGTCATAAGTCCAGGTTGGAAAAAGGGCTTAACAAAGCTAAAGCCGCTTCTGCCGAATAGTTAGCATCAAGTTCAGTAGTATCAGTAAGCTGCCGCAAAACGGCAGCTGCTTGTTTATCCCCTTTTGCATTTGTTTGTTGACAATGCCTTGTTGTTCCCTTAGAATTACAGAACAATTGTTCTTATGAGGTTGCAACATTGAAAACCGAAGGCTTGTCGGGCAGGCAGCAACGTATTCTTGAATTTATCTATAAATTCCGGAAAGATTACAGTTACCCTCCCAGCGTGCGTGATATTGTTGCCGGGTGCGGTTTAAGCTCCACCTCGGTTGCTGACTACAACCTCAAAATTCTTGAAAAAAAGAACCTAATCCGCTGCCGTAAAGAAGTTTCGCGCGGGATAGAGTTACTTTCCCTGCCTAGTTTAAGCGAAAGCCTGAATGTTCCCATTATCGGGCATATTGCTGCCGGCGAGCCGATACCGGTCCCCGATAACGATGCGTGGGATATTACCTCAAATGCGGATACGATAGAAGTTACCCGTGATATTATCCGCGGCAAAGAGGGGGTTTATGCTCTAAAGGTAAAGGGTAATTCAATGATTGAAGACCTGATTAACGATGGCGATCTTGTTCTTTTACAATCGGTTAACGTCGTTGAAAACGGAGAAACCGCCGCTATCTGGTTAAAATCCGAAAAAGAAGCAACCCTTAAACATTTTTACCGGGAACCCTCGGGCAGAATTCGCCTCCAACCGGCAAACAGCCAAATGAGCCCGATTTATACCGACTCCGCAAACGTTGAGATTCAAGGTAAAGTGATTGCCGTTATCCGGCGTATGGATTAGCTTTACTTGTTTATCGCAATTTAAGCCTGTGCGGTTTAAGAATCTGCGGACTGTGAAACCGAAACACCAATCCGCTGTGCATCTTGGATTATCTTCTCTTTAATCGCCTACAAGCTTATTACGGTGTCAATTCTTTATTATTTTGTTGGCCGATATTAATATGCTTTTAAAAAGGTAAGGGGAGTCCCAATATCTATTGGAACATACTCCAGGTGTTCGGCGTGGAAAGATAATTAAAATTCCAATCCTACTTCGGTTTTTCTTCTTTGGATTTAGCTTTAATTGTGTCGAAAATCAAATCCCTTTTGCGCTTAGTATTTTTGATTGCCAAGACAGCGGTCGGTAAAAACTTAATAAAACTGATTAAAAATAAAAGGGCGGCCATAGTTGTCGCAAGGGCCGATTGTGTACTGATCCATACCATAAACGGAAGGGCAATAAGAGCCAAAGCCATTGCAAGCGGTACATTTTTGGTGATTGCCAAGGGAATAATGATGATAACAAAAAAGATTCCCAGTTGAAGCGGATAGCCGTACGCTATCAGTGAGGCGATAATAATACCGATAGCGGTTGCCATTCCTTTGCCGCCGGTAAATCGCAGCCAAGGCATCCAATTATGGCCGATAACAGATGCCAATCCGCTAATTAAAACAAAGGAATCTGCGGCATTAAGCCCGTATTTGGCGATAACAACGGCAATAACGCCCTTAGCGATATCGGTGGTGACGACAATCAGCGCAGGTGCAATCCCAACCTCGCGAAAGACATTCATAAAGCCGACATTTCCGCCGCCGAGCGTGCGGATATCCTTGCCGACCCAAAGACGGGTAACGATATAGGCAGTGGGAATTGTCCCCAACAGGTAGCCAATAATAACAGCCAGAGCTTCAGACATCGGAATCACCCCGGTTATTTGTTAAAATTTTAGTTTAATAAACGGGAGTACACCATTCGATGTACTTTTCATTTTTGCCTTTGATAACGTCAAAATAAAGCTTTTGCAGCTTTAGGGTAATTTCTCCCGCATGCCCGTTACCCATTTTTTTATCCTCTATTTCGGTTACCGGGGTCAGATGGGCGGCGGTGCCGGTTAAGAAGCACTCATCGGCGTTATACAGCTCATCGAGGCTGATTTTCTTTTCAATCGTGTCGATTCCAAGCTCGTTTTTGGCTAAAATCATAACGGTATCGCGGGTAATCCCCTTTAAGATGCTGTCTTTGGTAGTCGGTGTAAAGATTTTACCGTCTTTGATAACAAAGATATTTTCACCGCTGCCTTCGGATACAAATCCGTCATGAGTGAGCATAATCCCCTCATCAAACCCCCTCGATACAGCCTCCGATTTTGTAAGGGCATTATTTACGTATAAACCGGTTATTTTGGCACTGGGCGGGATAACGTTATCGGCAGGTCTTCTCCAAGATGAAATGCAGCAGCGGCAAGCATCTGTTTCAAGATATCTGCCCCACGGAATTGCAAAAACAAAAAAGTCGTTTTCCAAGTCATGCAAACGCACGCCCATCGCCTGTGTGCTTTTGTAGGAGAGGGGGCGAATATAAATATCTTCTTTAAAGCCGCTTTTTTGGACGATATCGACGGTTATTTGGCATAATTCTTCGGTGGAGTAGGGTATTTTCATTTTTAGAAAGGCGCTGCCCTCGGCTAAGCGTTCGTAATGTTCTTTGAGGCGGAAAATAAAAACCTGCTTTTTGTCTTCGTTCCAGTTACCGCGGATGCCCTCGAACACCGCGGTTCCGTAATGGAGAGCATGGGTCATAATGCCGACTTTGGCATCTTCCAGCGGGATAAATTCATTGTTTAAAAAAGCGATTGACGGCATAATACTCTCCTTAATTATTATTGGTTTACAGCCAAAATTATAACGCTATGGGTATGAATAGGCAAATCAGTTTGATTTGATTGCGTTTGTTTTAAATAACAAATTTTTGCGCTTAAAACGAAATAACCCGATCGGATTCAATTACCCATTCGGCAAGTTCGGGCATTGTTGATTGGATTGCTCCGTTTATGAGCGGTTTATCTTTGTATATCCCGCAACGGGCGATGCAGGAACCGCAAACTTTTACTGCTATTCCTTTAGCAATCAGGGCGGCAAGCATTTCCGTTAAATTAAAATAACCTTCGGGAACCGGCAGCCCTTCTTTAGCTAAATCAATTGAATCGTTCATCAAGAATATTCTTAAATCCGTACCTTTTTCGGCTAACTTTTCGGCGAGCCTAAGCGCATTCCAGGTAACATCGGTTCCGTCATAAGGGGTTTTATTCAAAATAAGCAATATTTTCATTTTAAACTCCTGCTCAAACCGGTTGATTTAAATCGATTTGCTTTTAAATACTGTCGAACCAGTTATCTTTCCATTTTCGCATTTGTTCTTCGTAAGGATAAACATTGGCAACCGCATCTTCCTTGAAACTGTATTTGTAGGCGGCACAATAATCAAGCAGAACCTTATAGGCTTGGTTAAGCTCTTTCATCATCTCGTCGCTTTCTTCAGCCCCTTTTTTATCGGGATGGTGGCGAACGGCAAGCTTGCGATAGTTGGCTTTAATTTCTTTAATGGTTGCCAGTTCTCCCAGATTTAAGGTCTTTCTTGCTTTATCGATATCAATGAAATTCATAACGCGCTCCTTTTGCGTTTTTCAGATCTTCTTAGCGGTAATTATCGTAAAACCGGCTGCGGGGTGATAACCTGTTTGAGGCTCTTCGATGGTATTTAAATTTTCGGGCGCCTGAAAAAGCGTCGAAACGACGGAATCAGTTACAAATCCGCTTTTTAGAAGCAACTCTTTTATCTCGTCAAAACTGTAGAAAGTGGCATATTTGTAAAAGCGATGCCCCTCTTTTTTCTTTTGTATGTAAAACTTACCCCACGGGCTTTCTTTTAAAACAAGCCCAAGCACCAATTTGCCGTCGGGGACTAAAATGCGGTTAATTTCTTTGAGAACAATTAAGGGTGAATCCAAAAAACAGAGCGTAACAATTAAAAAAACCGCCCCGAAAGAGTTAGCTTCAAAAGGTGTGTGTTCTCCTTGGGTAACAAAAACCTGAACCCCTCTGCTTCTGGCAATCTCAGCCATTTTGGCAGAAGGTTCAATACCGGTTTCAATCCCCAGCGCCAGGCTAAAACGGCCGCTGCCGGCTCCTATTTCCAGCCACGGTTTCGATAGTTCTGGCAGGATTGCTTTAAAGGCGTTAACCTCTGTGGCAAATGCGACGCGCCCTTTTTGGTTAAACCAATTGTCGTATTCTGCGGCGTATTTGTTAAAGGCGGCGCAGCAATCAATATCGGTAGCATCCGAATCCTGTCCGGAAATCTCTTCAAATAGCATCTTATTATCCGTAAAAGATATTTATAAGGCGGGGATATATTAACCCGATATGGCCGAATTTGACAAGCTTTTAGCTCTTTGTTAATATAGTTATGAGCATATGCTCATAATAAACCGGAGAATAAGATTTGTCAAGACCGTTTAAATGCCGAAGAATAGCCAATGTTCCCGAGGTAACCCATTTTAAGCCGGCCGGAATTCCGCTTGACGATTTAGATGAAATAGTGCTGTCGCTTGAAGAAGCGGAGGCTTTGCGCCTTAAAGAGCTGGAGGGGTTGGAACAGGAACGGGGGGCTCAAAAAATGAATATTTCACGCCCGACTTTTCAACGAGTGCTGGCGTCGGCCAGATTTAAAGTTGCCGATGCGCTGTTAAACGGCAAGGCAATTCGTATTGACGGCGGTAATTATGAACTGGCAAGGAATCGTTACAGATGCCGTCGCAGGCATGAATGGGATGCGGAAAATATATCCGGACCCCCAATGGCTTGCCCGCGCTGCAACGATACCGATATCAGGCATGTGGTGCCCGGCAGGCATCACGGCGGAGCCGGAAGAGGCCATGGCAGGCACCGCCAAGGCGAATAATTTAGAAAATAAGAAATTTAAATAATATAAGGAGGCAAAAGTTATGCCAAGATTTGACGGAACAGGACCCCGCGGAATGGGGCCGATGACAGGCGGAAGAAGAGGATTTTGTAATGCACCCGCGGCAATGGCAATGGAACGCCCTTACGGGTATGGTTACGGATACGGACGAGGACGCGGACGAGGAGCCGGCTTCGGTTACGCAACTCCCGCTTTTTCCGGTTATCACCAAGAGCTGGATAGTCTAAAAAGTGAAATGCAATCGCTTAAAGACACGTTAAACAGGATTGAATCCCAACTTAACGAAATTAAATAGTTTTATCGGAAACGATTGTTACCGATAAAGGAGGTGTAATATGCCGGGATTTGACGGGACAGGACCCCGTGGAACGGGGCCGATGACAGGCGGCGGCCGGGGTTTTTGTGTAATGACGGAATCGGAGACAACAGACAGCCCGCCTAACAAAGAACGCGGCGTGGACTATGCCGACGAGTTATCGTCAACATATGAACAAAGAGCGGAAATAGACGCCCTCAAAAACGAGGTGAAAGAGCTTAAGGATACTTTGGCTAAAATCGGATCTCAAATTGAAAAACTGGTTGAAAAATAATCGGAAAGGATTATAAAAAAATAGTTATGAAAATAGCAATTACCGCATCGGGAACCACCCTTGAGAACAATGTTGACGCAAGGTTTGGGCGTTGTTCTTATTTTATTATTATTGATCCCGATACGATGGAGTACGAATTTCTCGAAAATACCGCCGCACAGTCGGGGGGTGGCGCAGGTATCGCCGCCGCTCGTTTGATGCTTGAAAAGGGGGTTAGCGCCGTTCTTACCGGAAGCTGCGGACCCAATGCCTATAACGTTTTAGCCCCGGCCGGAGTGAAGATATACAGCGGTGTTGCCGGCAGAATTGCGGATGTAATCGAAGATTATAAAGAAGGGCGCTACAAAGAAAGCGCTCAGGCTGATGTTTCCGCTCACCACGGTAAAAGTTAGACAGTTACCGGCGGTCACAAGTCGGCAAAAACGAGGGATAATCATCATCACCGAAGCGGTATGAGAATACGAGAGTCGTTTTCAGGTATCGGAGCGGTATTAATCGCAGGCATTTGGAACTCGACACCGTTTTTGAATCCAATCTGCCGTTTATTACGGAAAAATCCGATACCGGAGAGGCTTTGCAAAATAGGAAAAAGATTTATTCCGATTGTGCCGTTAATCAAAATTAAATCTTAACTGTTGGTTTCCAAACATTGGATGTGTTTGGGTTAAAAAATTTTTAGTTATCAGTAGGATAATCAGGAGGTAGAATTATGCCGAGAGGAGATGGTACGGGGCCCAGGGGTGCATCATCAGGGAGCGGAAGGATGGGCGGTTCGCGAGCCGGCGCAGGAGCCGGCGGCAATTGTGTTTGCCCGGGCTGCGGAACCAAAGTCAGCCACGAGAGAGGGGTCCCCTGTTACAATGTAAAATGCCCCAAGTGCGGTAACGGGATGGTAAGGGAATAAGATGATAATAGCCGTAGCCAGCGGAAAGGGCGGAACCGGCAAGACGCTTGTGTCTACCGGTCTCGCTCTTTCTTTAAAAGATGATTACGACGTTACAGTCGCCGATTGCGATGTGGAGGGGCCGAATGCCCATATTTTCTTAAAGCCCTTAATTCAAGGCAAGGAAAGTGTTAATAACCCGGTGCCGGTTGTGGAAACGGAAAAATGCACTTTTTGCGGGATATGCGCCGATGTATGCGCCTTTAATGCGATTGCTGTTTTTGGCAGCCGTGTGATGACCTTTCCGCAAATGTGCCACGGGTGCGGGGCATGCAGTTATCTTTGTCCCGAGGACGCTATTACGGAGCAGCCCCGGCAGATCGGAGAAGTTGAATGGGGCGATGCCGATAAAATTAAGTTTGTTAGCGGAACGCTTACTGTAGGCGAAGCTATGTCACCGCCTGTTATCCGCCAGGTTAAAGAGCGTTCCCGTGAAGGCGAAATTATTATCAGGGATGCCCCTCCGGGGACTTCCTGCCCGGTGGTTGAAACCGTTAAAGACAGTGATTTTTGCCTATTACTGACTGAGCCGACACCGTTCGGCCTAAACGATCTGATTTTAGCGGTGGAAACGGTAAGGGAATTAAATATCCCGTTTGGGGTGGTTATTAACAGGGTGGGGGCCGGTGATGCGGGGGTTGAAGATTATTGCCAAAAAGAAAAGATACCCGTCCTAATGAGGATTCCGCTCGATACCGAAATTGCCAAAACATATTCAAAAGGAGTTGCCTTGGTTGATGCGATGCCGCAGTGGAAAAACCGCTTTGTTCAACTTTATCAAGCCATAAAGGAGTTAGCGCGATGAAAGAACTGATTATCTTAAGCGGTAAAGGCGGAACAGGTAAAACAAGTATCGTCGGCTCGCTTGCGGTGCTTGCCGAAAATAAGGTCATGGCCGATTGTGATGTTGATGCCGCTGATTTGCATTTGCTTTTGAGCCCTCAGGTTAGGCAAAAAGAAGAATTTTGGAGCGGACAGACGGCTTTTATCGATGCTAAAAAGTGTAATCATTGCGGCGTATGTGTAGATTTATGCCGTTTTGATGCAATTCATAATTTTGAAGTCGATCCGATTGCTTGTGAAGGTTGCGGTTTCTGTTCCCATGTTTGCCCGACCGAAGCGATTACGATGCAAGATAATATGGCCGGTTATTTATTTGTTTCGGATACAAAATACGGGACGTTGGCACATGCCAAGCTGGGAATAGCGCAGGAGAACTCGGGCAAACTGGTTGCCAGAGTGCGTCAAGAAGCCAAAAAAATAGCAACCGCAACGGACGCCGAATATATTATTTGCGACGGCCCCCCGGGAATGGGGTGTCCGGTAGTATCTTCGCTTTCGGGCGCCAATATGGCTTTGCTGGTAGTCGAGCCGACCCTTTCAGGGATACATGATATGGGAAGGGTGCTCGATGTTTGCCGCCATTTTAAGGTTCCGGCGCTTGTTTGCATCAATAAATTTGATATTAACGAAGAGAACACAGCCAAAATCGAAAATTACTGCAATGAACAAAATGTTAAAATTATGGGTAAAATCCCCTTTGATAACGTAGTTACGGAAGCAATGATTCAAGGGGTTCCGGTGGTTGAGTTTTCCGATAACAAGGTTTCGCAAGAAATCAAAAATCTTTGGCAAAATGTTTTAAAATCGTTAAACGAAAACTAACCTAAAAACAGCTGTAATCGACAGAAAACTTTAACAGACACATTTTAACTTTGCCTATCTTGTGTATGAGTATTATAATATGCGATATCTTTTGGTAACGTATGCGGGATTAAAAAATGCAAGAATTAATTAAAGAGTTCATGCAGCAAAAGAAATTTGCGATAGTCGGTGCGTCCGATAACCCGCTAAAATTCGGGAACAGGATCGTTAAAAATTTAAAGGCTCGCGGTTACGCCGTTTTTCCGGTAAATCCGCGCCTTAAAGAGGTTGAGGGGTTGGTTTGTTACAAGCGCCTTGCCGATATTCCCGTTGCAATAGATGTGGTTGATTTTGTTGTTCCGCCCGCCGTAACCGAAGAGGTCTTAAAGGAATGTTTTGAGCTTGGCATTCAGCGTATTTGGCTGCAACCCGGTTCGGAAAGCACCGTTGCAATCAATTACTGCTATCAAAAGGGCTTAAAAATTGTTCATAATGCATGTGTTTTAATAAATTAACTGAAAATAAAATTTTCACAGAGGAGAAAAAATAAACATGAAGTTTGCAATTCCGGTAGTAAACGGCTTACTCTCATCGCACTGGGGGCAAGCATCCGATTTTTTGATTATCGAAGTTGGCGACAACAAACAAATTATCGGTAAAGAAACTATGACCGTAACTGAGCACGATTGCCAAGGAACACCGATGGCGATTGCCCAAAAAGGGGTAAATGTAGTGCTTGCCGGCGGTATGGGAATGGGCCCGCGTTCGGTTTTTGAAAATAACGGCGTGGAAGTTGTAATGGGGGTTACCGAAACAGATCCCGAAACTGCCGTTGTAAAATATCTTTATCACCGCTTGGAGAGGGGTGATAACGTTTGCGGACATGGTGACACCGAATGCGGCGGGCACGGTCATCACCATCACCACGATTCCAATTAACTTGTAACCAAAAAAGGATTAAATTTTGAGCTTTTTAACCGTATTACTGCTTATTCTCGTGGGGATTTTAGCAGGCGGGTTCGGCGGTTTGCTGGGAATCGGCGGCGGGGCTATCATGTTACCCATTATTCGTTTTGGGTTTGATTTCCCGCCGTCTATTGCCGTCGGAACGACGCTTACAGCCGTTATTTTTACGGCGGTCGCCGGTGCTTTTCAGCATTGGAAGATGGGGCATGTGGACTGGAATATCGTTAAATATGTCGCTTCGGCCGGGGTGGTGGGGGTTGCTATTGGGTCTTTTTTGTTTTATCTGGTTAAAGATTACCATGAAATCCTCGATTTAATTTTGGGAATTGTTTTTACCCCGATTGCGATAAGCATGATATACGAAGGGTTCTTTTTAAGAAAGAGGCCCGATATTTTCGGAGGCCCGCCCAGGGAGAATATTCCGCTGAAACTCGGAATTGGCGGGGGTGTCGGTATTTTTACCGGTATATCCGGCCTTGGGGGCGGTTTTATAATGGTGCCGACGTTTGTTTACGTTTTACGCTCACCGGTTAAAATGGCAATTGGGGCTTCAATGGCCTCTTTTGCCGGCTTTGCTTTTGTGGGGGGTATCATTAAAATATCGCAAGGTTTGTGTGATATTCCGGCGGCGCTTGCGATGGGGGCGGGGGCGGTTGTCGGGGCTCTGCTTGGGGCGCGCTTAATAATCTATTTCAAACCCGCTACGCTAAAAACAATCTTTGGGTTTATTTTTCTGTATACGGCGCTAAAATATATCCTTAATTACTTCGGGATAACTATCTGAGAGGTGTGCTAAATGGCTGATAATTTAGATGATTTTAAAAAAATGATTGAAACGGAAGAACGTAAAAATTATTCGGAAAAGGCGATTAACCACGCAACAAATCCGCGTAATGTCGGCCCGATGGAAAATGCGGATGCGTACGCCACAATTACCGGCCCCTGCGGGGATACGATGGAAATATGGCTTAAAGTTGATAACGATACTATCTCTAAGGCTACATTTATGACTGACGGGTGCGGAACAAGTATTGCCGCGGGCAGTATGACAACGGAGCTGGCAACCGGTAAAAAAATAACCGAGGCGATGATAATCAGCCAGCAGAACGTTCTTGACGCGCTGGACGGGATGCCGGAAGAAAGCAAACACTGCGCGTTGCTGTCGTCAAACACCTTAAAAGCGGCAATCCGTGAATATATCGATATCCGCAAGGAGCCTTGGAAAAAAGCCTATCGTAAATAATCGGTTTAGTGGCCGTACGGGCAGATACGTTCTATCCCCGTTATGGCGCACACCGATGCCCCCGTAATACCAAAAAGCACCAACTTTTTACCGGCTTTTTGAACCAGTTTATTGATTTCATCAAACGAACCGTTGGCAACGGTGCTGCCAGTGGCAAGAATAAGGTCAGCCCATTTAATCATTTCCCCTGTTTCGGTTTTTCCGTCCCGGATGATTATTCCGGCTTTGTTTTGTCCGATATTATTGGGATTCATATCGGTGCAATTTACATTATCGGCGCCGAATCTGTTTACAAGGCTTTCCAGAATGGCCGGTTGTAATCCGATCATTCCTATTTTGATATTGCCGTACTTTTTCTTAATTTCCTCAGCAATAATTCCCCCGCATTTGGCCGGTTCTTCATTGCGGCAATGGATTACGCCTGAGGCAATCCCGAGGTGAGAAGCAATGGCGTTGAGGGTTGCAACCATAATCGCCCGGTTACCGTTGGTACTCAAATCAAAAGAAAGCACGTCTTCTATCGTGCCTTTAAACTCTCTGGGGCTATCGGTAAAAGCCTGTCCGTAGCCGCCGCCAAATTGTGCCTGAATCATTACTTCTTTACCTTCCAGGATGGCATAATCCTTCCTTTCGGTATTTCCGATGGCCTCTAAAGGCGATAGAGCGCCGACGGTAACAATTACAGCTTCTCCCTCCGCTTTTCTTTCTTTGACCAGTTCCACCAGTTTGTTTCTGACAATTTCAATTGACGTTAGCGCCGACATAATTTCTCTCCTCTTTTTACTTGCCTTAATATAGTATCATTAATTAATATTTTAAATGCGGTCTTTACTGCTTTGATTATTTCCCGCCGAAGGCTCATTGCGATTGGAACGCTCAAAAATTTTTATTCGCCTGAGACTAAGCTGAACAAAGGCTTCCATTCCCTCCGATAACCCCATTTCATCAAATACGTGATAGGGTAGTTCGGAGCGAATCATATTTTCGCCGACTTTAAATCTTAAACGAACAGTATTCGCCGAGGTTTTAATATCGGTGATAATCCCTTTAAAACAGTTTACTTTGTTACATCCCGGGTTTAATTTATCAACATAAACGTCGCGCGGATAAATTATAATGCGCTTAAAAGGCTTTCCGTCATGAGGAACAATTATTTTTAACCCGCGGCAGTCGGCTTCCATTATCCCTTGTCCGATAATGCGGCAATCTTCACAATCTAAAATATTGGGTCTTCCGAGGTAATTCATAACGGCGGCATTGGTGGGGTGGAAAAAGATTTCCTCGGCAGTTCCGACTTGGTTTATTTCGCCTTTATTCAAAATAGCCACCCGGTCGGCCATTTCTTCCGCTTCCATTTGGTTATGGGTTATATGAACGGTGGTAATCCCGAGATCGCGGTGGATTTTTTTGAGTTCAAACCTTAAATAGCGCGCTGTTTGTAAATCCAGGGCGCTTAGAGGTTCGTCGAGCAGCAATATTTTGGGTGAAGAGGCCAATGCGCGTGCCAGTGCCACACGTTGTTTCTCTCCGCCGCTTAAAGAAACGGTATCTCTTTCAAGTAAATGGGAAATACCGATTAAATCGGCAATTTCGTGCGCTTTTTCTTTGATTTTGTTTTTGTTGTCGGTGGTTTGTTTTAAGCCAAACGTAATGTTATTTAAGACATTTAAAAAAGGGAATAAAACGTAGTCTTGAGGCACATAGCCGATGTTTCTTTGTTCCGGCGGCAATTTGTTGACGTTATTGCCGCCAAGCCATATTTCGCCGTGTTTTGTGCGCCTTAGTCCGGCAATACACTCCAGCAGGATGGTTTTACCGGCTCCGGTCGGCCCCAACACAACAAAATATTCCCTGTCGCTAATGGACAGGTTGATATCTTTTAGGAAAAACTTCCCCAGCGTGATTGATAAATCCTTTATCTCTATCATAGTCTATAGCTCTGTTTGGCAACAATTCTTAGAATAAATAAGTTAAAAACGGCGATAATTACCAGTATAAAGATAATGGCGATGGCTTTTTCAATGTCTGCGTTCAGTAAGTTAAGAGATATTGCGATCGGCAGGGTTTCGGTTTTCATACCGATTGCACCGGCCAATGTGACCGAAGCCCCGTATTCACCGATGGCTCTGGCCCAAGTTAGGATGGCGGCGGCAATCAGTCCGTTTCTTGCCAGCGGCAGTATTATACGGATAAACGCCTGGGGCTTGCTGCAGCCCAATGTTCTGCCGACTTGCTCGTAGCGTAAATCGATACTGTCAAAGGTGGATTTTAAAAGGCGGATAGCCAAAGCGCTTACCACCGTAAACTGTGCCAAAATAATACCCGGCACGCTAAAAACAAAATTTATTAAATTATTGTTAATGGCTGAGCCGAGAGGGGTGCTAAAAAAAACCAGTAAGGCCGCGCCGATTGCTACCGGAGAAATTACAATCGGCAAATCAAGCAGTGTATCAATCAGGCTTTTACCGAAAAACTCATTTTTAGATATCGTATAAGCTATCGGGACGGCTATTATTATTGCAAGTACGGTAGAAACGGTTGCCGTAACTAAGCTAAGCCCGATGGCGAAAAGTATTTCCGAAGATCCGACAGCCGCGAGAAGGGTATCCCATTTCGTATATGTTAACAGTGAGATAAATATAGCCGCTAAAAACAACAGTAATACAACCAGGACGCCTACGGTAGTGGTATTAAATAGCCTGTTAGCGGAAAAAAACTTCCGCCAACCGGTTAGGATTCCCGTTTTATTCGCACTGTCGTAATTTCCCGTTGCTTCCGGCAATTTTGTTAGTTACCTTTCCTGTATTGATTGGCCTCTGTTTGGTCGACAATGTAACCGTATTGCTTAAATATAGCTTGTCCGTCCGATGAAGACAGGAACTTGATAAACTGTTGGGCGGTCCATGCCTCTTTGCTGTAAGTTGCAACCGCAGCCTGTAATTCACCGATAGCGGTGACATATTCCGCCGGAATCCAAATAATATCGATATCATCGGGATTTGTAACTCCGAAATAATGCCAGGCAAATCCGGCATCAATTTGTTTGGTTTTTAAATAGGTTACAATGGCGTTGACCTGAGGGACATTGGCGACGATATTTCCTTTTACCGATTCATAAAGCCCGGCTTTTTGCAGGATTTCCGGAGCGGCTTCTCCAAGCAGTGTTGTATCGGGGTTACCGATTGCTATTTTTACGCCGGAGGCGGATAAATCCGCTAAGTTTTGTATATTTAGCGGGTTACCCTTTTGCACCGCGAGAACCGGTATCATATACGCTAAAGAAGAGGGTGCGGTATCAATGCCAACAGCTCCTTGTTGTTTGGCGCTGTTCATAAAACGCTGTTCGGGAGAGACATAAACGTCTCCTTGTTTGCTAAGAATCATATTCGAAAGAACTTCCCCGCCGCCGCCGTAATTTAGGACAATTTTGGTTCCATATTTTTCTTCGAATGCGGCAGCCGCGGCATCCATCGGCGCTTTAGTGCCGGTAGCGGCGAAAACAAGCAGTTCGCTTGCGTAGGTGTCGGCTTGGGTTGTGGATTTGGTTTTGGGATCTGAGACGTCACATCCGCAAAGAACTGCTAAACCGATAATGACAATAACGACCGAGATAAACTTTTTCATATATCCTCCTTTTCCTTTGGGAAGCAAGACCGTTTCCGGTGGTGCTGTCTGGATTTTGTCCAACGGCTGTTTGCCATGGATAGCTCTTTAGGCAATACAGCTCCGGAGAAATCAACCCATTTATAACATATGCAATATAACAATGTCAATATAGCGAACTCATTATTAACAAGTATTTTTTAAAAAATATTGTTATTTACCTTAATTTATACTTTGTGATTTTAGCGATGCCTAAATACTCAAAATATTATCTATAATAGTTTGGATATATTGATACTAGCAAAACTCGAATAAAAGGTATAAACTATCTGTAACCTTAAATATCTTATAAAACGGCAATGAAAATAAAAATTAGTACGCTTAGTGAAAACACTGCCCTTCACGGTTATATCGGGGAATACGGGCTTAGCCTTTTTATTCAAGCTGACGGGAAACAGATTCTGTTTGATACGGGTTTAAGTTTTTCCGCTTATCATAACGCCCAAATTATGGGGGTGGATTTAACTAAAATCGATTACATTGTTCTTAGCCACGGCCATCTCGACCATACTGGAGGGTTAAAAGAAATCCTGTCTAAAATCAATAAAAAAGTTGAGGTTATTGCTCATCCCGCCGTTTTTAGCCCCAGATATACCTTGCGCGACGGTCAAACAGAGGAAAAATCAATCGGGATGCCTTACTCCAAAGAAGAACTTGAAAACTGCGGCGCAATCTTTACGCTTTCCGAAGAATCGGTCTTTATTACCCCAAACATTTTAACTACCGGTCAAATTCCGATGCTAAGCGAATACGAGGGTGTCGAGAGCAATTTATCGGTTAAAAACGGGGAGATAGCTATCCAAGATGAAATTGCCGACGACCTTTCTTTAATTATTAACAGCGAATTCGGGCTGATTATAATTGCAGGGTGTGCCCACCGCGGGATTATTAACATTATCAAACATGCGCAAAAAATTACCGGTATCACTTCCGTTTATGCCGTTGTCGGCGGGATTCATTTATACAGAGCCTCCGAGGAACGCATCCGAAAGACAATTGCCGAACTTAAGGCGGTTGGGGTTAAGAAGCTGGGGCTTTGCCATTGCACCGGTTTTCAGGCTGCGGCCAAAATTGCCGAGGCCTTTCCGCAAGAGTTTTTCCTAAATAACGCCGGAAACAAATTCAGTTTACCCTGATGGCATTAGTTTTAAGTCTGCATTCTAATCCGCGGTAATATTTACTATCCGCTTACAGATTTTCCCCGCATTCTCCGCAATATTTTGCGGTTTCGAGGTTAGCAAAGGAGCAGTTTTTGCATAAAATAACGTTTTGCTTTTTCTCTTTACCCTGAAACACCTTAATATGCGGCCAGGGCATTTCAATCCCTTCTTTATCAAAAGCGTTCTTAATTCTTTTTCGCAATTCACCGGTAACTTCCCATTGCATACCGGGCTGCACATCTCCCAAAATCCTGATTTGAATTGCCGAATCGGCAAAATTACTTACCCTTAATACCTGCGGCGGGGTTTTAATAAGCTTAGCAAGGCGCGGGTCTACCGCCATTTCTTTGCCGATTCTATTGATTACGGTAAAAACTTTATCCAGGTCTTCCCCGTACGTTACGGGGATATCGACATTAACACGAGATAAATCTCTGGTATAATTTGAAGCTGTGGTAATGGCACTGTTGGGGATGGTGTGAACAATGCCGTCGAGATCCCGTAAAACGGTGCGGCGCAGATTCACTTCGACAACCTCGCCGGAGATTTCGGCAATTTTAATCACATCGCCTTTATTGTATTGGTCTTCCAAGAGAATAAATAATCCGGCCAAAAAATCTTTGATAATAGTTTGCGCCCCCAATGCCAGAGCCACTCCTACAATACCGGCGCTGGCAAGTAAGGGGGTGATATCCATTCCGATTTCTTCAAGAATTAGGAAAAAGGTTGCCGTTCCGATAACAATTACGACTATCCACTTTACAAGGACAGTCAGGGTTTTTGCTCTTCTTTCAAACCACGATTTGGAGTGCTTGCCTCTGCCGGCATTCTTGACATAGCCGGTAACCATCTTGGGAACAAGGGCTTTGGTTGCCCGATACAAAAAATAGGCCACGATAATATAAACCAATATAATAATGCCGTGCGATAATAACCATTCCTGAATGCTCGCGAAATTTACGGATGCAAAAATCTCATCTTCGGAAAGGATGATAGCAACGGTAGAAAGCAAAATCACGGCGGCAAAAATATAGATTAAAAACAGCAGTATTCGCAAGAAGGCTTTGTTGCCTTTGAATTCTTTTTGGTCGGATTTGAGCTTAAGCAGCCGATCTCTGAGCCTGTTGCGGTAAATAACAACAAAAATAAACAGAACGGAGGTACCGGTCAGAAACCAGATGCTGTTTATTGTAAACCAATCCCACATAATTTAAGCCTCTCTATTTTGATAAGCTACGGGGTGTCTTTTGCAATAACGGCTTTAACCCTCTTTTCAAAAGTGCCGCGCTCCAACATCACCTTGTGCTTACACCCTAAACAGATAATACCGATATCGGCGCCGATTCTAACCACCTGCCAGCGGTCATTGCCGCAGGGGTGCTTTTTTCTGAGCTGTACAATAGCGCCTACTTTTATTTCTGCCGTCATATCGCAAATTCCTAGCGATAAAGGTTGATTTTATCGCGCAGTTCCATTGCCGCTTTGCGGGCGGCGGTCGCAAAATCATTGCCGCGAGATGCGTAAATAATTTGCCTGGCCGAATTTATAATGGCTCCCCTGCCGTTGGTATCAATGCCGTTACGGACAGTTGTTTCCAAGTCTCCACCCTGCGCGCCGATACCGGGGATTAAAAAAAGCATTTCGGGGTGGAGTTTACGTAAAGTTTGCAACTCATCCGGATAGGTGGCTCCCACCACCAGCCCGACGTTGCCGAACTCGTTCCACTCGCCGGCTTTAGCGGCTACCGCTTGAAAAAGCGGAATTTTATTATCGTCTGTTCCACAATTTAACGATTGAAAATTCCCCGAGCCGCTGTTGGAGGTGCGGCAAAGGATAAAAACACCCTTGCTGCGGTAATCGATAAAAGGTAAAACCGAATCGGAGCCCATATAGGGGTTTACCGTTATGGCGTCAAAATTTAATGTATCAAAGACCGAGCGGGCATAGGCTTTAGCTGTATTTCCGATATCCCCGCGCTTGGCATCGGCAATCACGGGGATATCTTTGGGAATAAAAGCGGCGGTTTCTTTTAAGGCATTAAAACCCTGCGCTCCGAAGGCTTCGTAAAAGGCGAAGTTGGGTTTGTAAGCGCAAACAAGGTCGGCGGTGGCTTCAATAATGGCCTTATTAAACTCAACTATGCTTTCGGCATCGGGGAAAAAGTCCGGGGCGGGGTCCAGCCCAATGCAGAGCAAACTGTTATTTTTCGAAACGGCGTTATTTAATTTTTCGCTAAAATTCAATTTGTACCCCCTAAGGTTTCTTGATATTAACAGTCGTTATGCGAGGGCGTCAAGTAAAAATCCCTCAAATATTTATTAAATATCGATTTATCTTAAAATATGCCATAATATTTAAGCATATAATCGGAATTTATAACAAAAACAGGATTTAATACGGAGTTACGATGCAAAACTTGGATTACCGGCAGTCTTTGGAATACATTTACAGCTTTTCGGATTATGAAACCACACATAAACTGCATGATTCGACAAGCTACGACTTGCGGCGGGTTTTTGAGCTGGCGGCGCTCTTTGATAACCCGCATCTTAAAATAAAAACTATTCATATTGCCGGCACAAAAGGCAAGGGCAGCGTGGCGGCGATGGTTAGTTCCGTCCTAAGCTCTTCCGGATACAAAACGGGTTTGTATACTTCGCCCCATTTAATCGATATCAGAGAGCGCTTTCGGATTGACGGAGAAATGATTTCCGAAACGGAGTTTGCCGATATTATCAGCATGCTAAAACCGGCGGTAGAAACGGTAAACGCTCAAAAAGTTTACGGAACACTCACCACCTTTGAAATAATGACTGCCGTTTGTTTTATCTTTTTTGCGCGCCGCAAAGTAGATTTCGGGGTGGTTGAGGTTGGGTTGGGGGGCAGGTTGGATGCCACCAATATAATAAGACCCGAGGTTTGCATAATTACCCCCATTAATTTGGACCATACCGATGTTTTAGGCGATACAATCCCTAAAATTGCTTTGGAAAAGGCTGGAATTATTAAAGAAGGAGCGGTTGTTGTTACCGCCCCGCAGACGGATGAAGCCATGCGCGTTATCGAACAAAAGTGTTTCGAGAAGAATTGCCGCCTTATAAAAGCGGGGGCTGATATTTTGGCGCAAAATGTTGACCTTAGCGATAAGGGCTCGCATATTTCAATTAAAGGGCGTTTGGGTGATTACGAGGTATCGCTTCCGCTGCTTGGTTTTTGTCAGGCGGAGAATGCGCTAACAGCGGTGGGTGCCTTGGAAGCTTTAAAAGAAAAGGGGTTTAATATTCCGCTTACGGCAATCCAAGAAGGCTTTAGCAGCGTAAAATGGCCGGGGCGTTTTCAGGTAGTACCCGGAAATCCTTTAATTATTATAGACGGGGCGCATAACGTTCTTTCCGCACGCGAACTTAAAAAATCGCTTCTCCATTACGGCAAAGATTATTTTTCGGCTGATAAAACAAATGAAAAGTCTTCCGGGATTCTTGTTTTTGGGGCTTCCGCCGATAAAGATGTGGACGGGATAATTGCCGAACTGCTGCCGCTTTTTAACGAGGTAATTGTTACCCGCTCGTCGCATCCGCGTTCAATGGAAACGGCGGAACTGGCAAAAAAGTTTAACAAACCGGGGATAAGGGTTATATCAACCGAAAATGTTGCCGAAGCAATAGAGCTTGCTAAAAAGCAAGCTCTAAACGATTCGCTGTTGTGTATCACCGGCTCGCTTTTTGTTGCCGGTGATGCCTTGTTACATTTAAAGGTCTGCTAACGCCAGACCATGCTGTGCGGGCTTATTTCGTAGATGTTCTTGTTGGTGGCGGTCAAAGAATCAATTTCAAACGATCGGAAAGGCTCAAACTGAACGGTTCGTAACCTCAGATACATTTGCCCCCAATCAACCGAATTGGTTGATGTATTCCAACGGATTCCCGCCTCCCAATTTTCGGAGAAGAACAGGAAATACTTTACGGCGCCGGTATCGGGGTAAACCATTGTTCCGTACCAATCTTCATCCAAAGAAATGCCCAAATCGGGGTTATTGGTGGAAACCCAAGAGATAAACATATTTCTGATTGTTCGCGCTTCGGCAGCCAAATCATCCATTGTTTCGGGCTTCTCGCGCACCTTCAGAGTCACTGTTTCGGTGTCCGAAAAACCTTGCCATTCGGCTTTGACCCTTACTTTAAGAATATTGCCGGCGGTTCCTTCGTTAGGAACAACAACAATCTCGGCAACATATCCCTCACCGATGCCTTTGGGTCCGACGGAGACATAGGCATTTTCAGCCGTAGCCGAAATTTTGGCTAAGCTCGGATCAATTACTTGCGTTGTTTTGGATTCCTCGTCGGTGGAAGTTATTTTTGAGGTCTGGGTTGTTGTCGGTTCTATCGTTCCGTAATCAACGGTTACCAGAAAAACGCAGCTGTAACCCTCAATGGCATCGCTCATATGCAGCGGCCAGACATTTAAAGTAAAAGGGATTATCTTGGTTTTATCGGTGGTCTTTGTACCCGGAGTCCCGTCACAGCCAACCGCAAGCGAGGCTATTAAAAACAGCCCTGCCAAAAGGGATAAACAAACCGGCTTGAAAATTTTTCTTGAAATCTTCATATTTTATTTTCGCTATTCTGTTTACAATACTATTGCATTGCGGTGGGGTTGTCAACCTGTGTTGATACGGCTTCCTTGGGCAGCATTTCTTCTAAAATCTTGCCCATTGCCATCGTATGGCAGCACAGCCCCCAGTGTGAGAAGAAGTCGCAGGTGCAACTCCAACCTTCACTTCCGTATTTGGTAACGTGGGTGTGGTTTTCCCCACGGAAATCGACTGAAAATTCAGTAAAAGTTACTCGATCTTTCTCTTGAGCGTACCTATTGGCTTTTTCTATCTTTCCTATCAAACTCGATTGCATTTTGCCCTCCCTTAAACTGAATATTTTTAATTAAAAAAGCACTGAACTGCAACCAGTCAGCGCTTTTATTTTTGTTCACCCCCAAGGGCCTCTCCATAGAAAATCAGAAGTATCATCTCATCTATTTCTCCCGTAACCGTACCCTCATTCTACCCCATAAACCGGCGCAATGCAATATCTTTGGGGGCTCTTTTTCTTTAATTGCGGAATATTAAAATAAATACAGGGATGGGTTTTATTCCTCCTGTCTTTTCATAAAATACAGAGTTTCGGACGATTGCCAAGCTGTCTTAAGTTCATTTCACATCGTACCGATTAAGACAATCCGAAAACACAAAAACTTAATTGGTGTATAATTAGCGAATATTCGGAGGCAGTGTGATTAATATCAGACATTCGGAAAAAGTATCGGCATATACCCATCTGGCGGGGGCGGTTCTTGCGCTGGCGGGGCTTGTGATTTTACTTGCGGTAACTTGGGGCAGGTGGGATTACTTTATTTTATCGCTTGTTTACGGGCTGGGAGCGCTTTGCCTATTTCTGGCCAGCGGAATTTACCATGCGCAAAAACAAGAAGAAAATGCGGTAAATATTTGGCGGAAACTGGATCATATTGCCATCTTTATTATGATTGCCGGTACCTATACCCCGATGTGCTATGCCTATCTCGGCGGGGCATGGTTTTGGAGTATTATCGGCGTGCAATGGGGCTGTGTTTTGGCGGGGATATTCTTTAAATTCTTTTATATGCGCGCTCCGCGTGTAATTTCGCCGATTCTTTATCTTTTAATGGGCTGGATGGCGGTAATCCCGATGAATATCCTCTGGCATAATATGTCCGGTTTATCCTTTTTGCTGCTGATTGGCGGAGGGGTTGCTTACAGTATCGGCGCGATAATCTATGCCCTTAAAAAACCAAATCCGGTTCGAGGGGTGTTCGGTTTTCACGAAATATTCCATGTCTTTATTTTATTGGGAGCAATATTCCATTATTTTATGGTTTATATTGCCGTTACGCTCTGATTGCAAACCTAATCCGTAATTTTGATAACCGTTCTAATTCTCTGCCTAACGTGCTATATTATAGGCGCAAGTAATTTTTGAAGGTTTACTATGACATACGAACCTGAAAGAGAGCCTCTTAAACCGCTTAAGTGGTATAAAGAGCTGGGCGATAAGAAAAAGAGGATTGAAGCCGGTTTCTTTTTGGCGGAAGGGGAGCGGGCGGTAGCGCAAATTGCCCTTAATAACCCCGAAGCCATTAGAGAGCTATTGTTAACGGATGAAGCGCCCTCTTTTGGCGATACATACCCTTACAGGCGTATCACAGCGGGGCAGCTGCGCTTGATAACCTCCGCAACCACCCCCCAAGGAATTGTTGCCGTTGTTAAGATTCCCGCCGATATTTACAGCAATAAAATCCCGGCTAACCCCGGTGCAAAAATCCTTCTTTTGGAAGATATCCAAGACCCCGGAAACCTGGGCACGCTTATTCGCACGGCGGTTGCTTTTGGTTTTACAGGGATTGTTATGAGCGAAAAATGCGCCGACCCGCTTGCGCCGAAAGCGGTGCAGTCAACGGCCGGCACACTGCTTTCTTTGTGGATAAGAAGAACAAATAACTATCTTAATGTCATCAACGCGTTAAAAACAGAAGGCTACTCCGTTATTGCGACCGCTTTGGACGGGGAAGATGACACATCTCCTTTGCAAAAGACGGAGAAATTAATACTGGCGCTGGGTAACGAAGCCTCCGGCTTATCCGAAGAAGTTTTAAAGGCGGCTGATTTCAGAATAAAAATTCCGATTGAAGATAAGGCCGAATCTTTGAACGTGGCTGCTTGCGGGGCGATTTGTATGTACCTTTGCCGCTAGGAGTTTCTCTGTTTTTACGGTTATCCTACGAGAAAATCTTGATTCCCGCCACCCCCAACAGCACCAATATTGCCGTCCAAAGGATTATTCCGATTGTCATCCAAAAAACAAGCTTTTTACCGGGGATGCCCGATGCAACGCCGATTGCCGCCCCGAAAAGGACGCCGGTAAGAAAGGGTGAAAGCAATCCCAGCCCGATAACGCCGTATTTTTGCCAAATCCTTTGCACTAAACCCGGTTTCTTGTCGCTGTCTTGTTGTTCATAGAATTTTAACAGGAAACTGCGTAAATGCTTCCCGGCAAAGATTACAATAAAGACACAGATTATTGCCCCGGTTGCGGTGGCAACAGAAATTGCCAGGGGGTGTAAACCCATCACAAAGCCGAGCGGAACAGCCGCCCACAGCTCTAAAACGGCCAGCGCCGCAACAAGTAAAAAATTAATCGCTATCATATGGTTTTTCGTTTAAAGTAAGATTAATTATAGCACGGAGATCGTTTCCGACAAAAACGGTTTTGGCCGCAATTGACCTTCCCCTCAGGCTGTTCTAAAATTGATGCATGTCGCCCCAAACCCTATCAATTATTATCGCCGCTGTGATCGGGCTTTTGGCCATCGGTTGCATTTTTGCGGCCTTTCGTGCGTTTAAGTGCAAACGTACAATTGACGATTGCCCGACATCCAAAACGCGAGGCGTTTTTATCGGGCTTACGGAACTGAAGGGCACTGCCGAAAGCGAGACCCCTTTTACCGCTTATCTTTCCGGCAAGGCATGCGTGCAGTATGAATGGCAGGTTGATGAACATTGGTCGCGGATAGTTCATGAAACCTATATTGATTCAGAAGGGCGCACGCAATCCAGAACACGTACCGAGAGCGGTTGGAAAAAGATTGCCGGCAAAGAAGTAAGCGCCCCTTTTTATTTAAAAGATGAAACCGGCTTAATTCGCATTGTTCCGGAGAAAGCTAAAATCGAAAATATTAAGGTATTTGAAGAAACTTGCACACCCAAAGACATTTTGTATTTCGGTAAATGTCCGGTCGGCGAAATTGCCGATACAACCCACCGCCGGAGGTTTTACGAATCGGCGATTCCGCTGCACAGCCAGCTTTATATTATCGGGCAAGCGCGCGAAAGGGAAGACATTGTTGCCGCCGAAATCGCCTATAATAAAAATGCCCCAATGTTTTTAATATCGACACGCACCGAAAAGCAGCTAAGCACTTCCTATTTGTGGGGGTTTTGGCTGTGGTTTATCGGAGGGTTGTTAACGGCTCTCGGTGTTGCCGCTGCCTTGACATATATCGGCACAGAGAATTCAACGTTCCTTTGGGAACCGTTTGCAATTACCGCCGCAATCTATTTTTTGGTATTTGTTCTTAGTTGGGTTTTTAATGTTTACAACAGCCTGATTAACTTGCATAACCGCGTTAAACAGGGCTGGTCGCAGGTTGATATTCAGTTAAAACGCCGCCATGATTTAATCCCCAACTTAGTGAGTGCCGTGGAAGGCTACCGCGGCTATGAAGCCGATATCCAGTGCTTGCTTGGCGAGTTACGCACTCAAGGGCGAGCGCCCGCCTCCGAAGAAGATAGCGCGGATTTTAAAGGCGTTGCCCCGCTGTTTAACATAATTATCGAGTGTTATCCGGAGCTTAAAGCCTCTCAAAACTTCTTGCACTTACAAAAAGAGCTCTCCTCAACCGAACAGCGAATTGCTTTGGCACGCGACTACTACAATGAAATTGCCACGTATTACAATACGCGCTTGGAAGTTATCCCCGACAGATTTGTGGCTTTTATAGCGGGATTGCGTCCGCGCACTCTGACGGACGCTGCTGATTTTGAACGTGCACCGGTGCAGGTTAAGCTGGCGGAGTGAGATGTTTTTTACTTATAAAATTTTAAGCAATAATCCGAAAAACACGTTTCGTTTTTGACAAAAAATTTCAGCATGCCTAAAATATCGGGAAGATAATTTACCAAAAAGAGGGCTTAAAAACCCCGCGATAAGGCGTTAAGAAAGTTATGGCTGAAATGAACCGAGAAGCAGCGGTTATTGTTGAAAATCTGGAGAAAAGTTATCGTAAAATAAAAGCGGTTGACGGTATTTTCTTTCGCGTTGAGCGCGGGGAAGTCTTCGGGTTTTTAGGGCCGAACGGCGCCGGTAAAACTACTACCATTCGTATTCTTTTAACGTTAATACAGCCGACGGCGGGCAAAGTAAGTGTTTTGGGCTTGGATGTAAAAAAAGAGGCCGATAAAATCCGCCAGCTTGCCGGTTATGTGCCGCAAGGGATTTCGGTTGACGGTGAGATTACGGCCTACGAAAACCTTTTAATTTATTCCAAACTTTACGGTGTTCCGTCCTCACAAAGAAAAAAGCGCATCAGCGAAGTGCTGGAGTATATCGGTTTGGCGGATCGCGCAAACGATATGGTTAAAACCTATTCGGGCGGGATGATGCGCCGCTTGGAACTTGCTCAATCCTTAATTAACAGACCTCAAATCCTCTTTCTTGACGAACCGAGTATCGGCCTTGACCCCAACTCCCGCAACGCAATGTGGGAAATGGTGCGCAGCCTCAGGCAAGAACTCGGCACCACCGTTTTCCTGACCACGCATGATATGGTTGAAGCGGATGCCCTCTGTGACAGAATCGGCATTATGGATAAGGGTAAACTGGTAGTAATCGGAACACCCGCTTACTTAAAAGCGACTGTCGGCGGTGATGTGGTGACGGTGAGTGCAAAAAACGCTGCGCTTGGCGAAGCGATTCAAAAGCTGGGCTATAAAACAATCGGCGAAGCGACTAACGGCAATGCCGATTTACTGGTTGAAAACGGTGAAAACGCTATTCCGCGTATTGTTAGCGGGTTTAAAGAGCAGGGCATTGATCTTGAATCAATCTATCTTAAAAAACCGTCTTTGGACGATGTCTTTTTAAAGTACACCGGTTCGCGTATCGATGACGGTGCCGGCTGGGCGCAGACCAAAAAGATTCGGGCGGCCTACGGAAGGATGGCAAAATGAAGTTTGCGCGTTATGCCACTACGATGCTGGCGATTACCGAATTGGAAATGCGTAAAATCAGGCACGATCAAACCCAGATTTTGATGCGCTTAATCCAGCCGATATTGTGGCTGACTATTTTTGGGGTAACATTTAGCAATATTCGTGTTATTCCCACCGGTGATTACACCTACTTGCAATTCTTAACCCCGGGCATATTGGCGCAGTCGGTTATTTTTGCCGCCATCTTCTTTGGCATTAATGTTGTCTGGGAGCGCGACTTAGGCATCTTAAATAAGCTGTTATCGACACCGGCGCCGCGTTCATCAATTGTAATCGGTAAATCACTTGCGGGCGGTTTGCGCGGTTCGTTTCAGGCGCTCGGCATACTGGTAATTGCGCTTGTAATCGGTATCGATTTAATCCTTACCCCGCTGAGCATCCTGGGAATGCTTTTAATCATAATTTTGTGCGGAATATGTTTTTCGGCAATGAGTATGGCTTTGGCATCGGTTTTTCGTACGCGGGAGCGGATGATGGGGGTTGGGCAGGCGCTTACAATGCCGCTCTTTTTTGCTTCCAGCGCTATCTATCCGATATCGATTATGCCCGGCTGGCTTCAGGCGATTGCCATTGTTAACCCCTTAAGCTATATTGTCGATGCTTTAAGATCGCTTCTGGTTACCGGCGACCTTTCCGGACTGGGAACGGATATTCTTATTATCGTTATTTCGGCAGCGGTGCTGTTGGTGCTTGCCAGTATCGGTTTTAAAAGGCTTTTGGTCTAACGCCTTTAAGCCGGTTCTATCCGAATTATTATAAAAATCTTTTCACACAAACGTATCATCCCCGAAACATTTAATTTATCCGTTTAAGAACAAAAACCAAAAAGCCCTCGCTGATTTTTAGCGGGGGCCTTCTTTGCTTAGTTTGTAATCTTTTTAATCGTTTTCTTTGGCTTCTTTTTTGGCCTTCTTTTTGCGGTCGTTTACGGCATTTTGCAGAATCAGCTCGATTTGTCCGTTAACACTGCGGAACTCCTGAGCCGCCCACTCGTTGAGGCTATCCCATAGTTCTCCGTTAATGCGGAGGAGGTAGCTTTTCCGTTCTCCCTTTTTCATTTAAAACCTTTCTCGTTTTTACTGGTAAAGCGTGCCGGTGTTAATTACCGGTGAAGTTGATGATTCGCTGCACAGAACGACCAAAAGATTACTGACCATAGCCGCCTTTTTCTCTTCGTCCAAATCGACTAAGTGCTTTTCGGCAAGCTGTGAAAGCGCCATTTCCACCATACTGACGGCACCGTTTACAATTTGGCTTCGGGCGGCAACCACTGCCGATGCCTGTTGACGGCGCAGCATCGCTTCGGCGATTTCCGGCGCATAAGCTAAATGGCTCAGCCTTGCTTCAATGACCGTAACACCGGCCCTGCCCAGCCTTTCCTGTAATTCGGCTTCCAGCATTTGGTTGATTTTTTCGGTGCTGGCACGCAGAGTCAATTGCTCCTCGTTGGTATCCTCAAATGAATCATAGGGGTAGGATTGCGCCAGGTGACGCACAGAGGCCTCACTTTGGATAATTACATACTGCTCGTAGTTATCGACATCAAAACTGGCTTTAAAGGTGTCTTCAACCTTCCAGACAATAACGGCGGCAATCTCAATCGGGTTACCGACTTTATCGTTAACCTTTAGTTTCTGACCGCTTAAATTGCGCGCGCGCAAACTCATCTTCTTCTTGGCAAAAAACGGGTTAGCCCAGAAGAATCCGTTTTCTCTGACCGTTCCGGCATATTTACCGAAAAGAATGGTAACCTTGGTTTCGTTGGGGTTAACAATAAAGAGCCCAGGAAGAACCAAAATCACATCGACGGCTGTTATGATACTTGCCAGAACAATCATCCACACCGGCGACCCGTCGGCGCTTAAAACAAACAGCACGATTGCCGCCACTGCCAAAATAATGGCAACCGCCAGCATTAAAAAGCCGTTGTACGTTTTGGTAACTTTTTCTTTCATTATAACCTCCTTTTTCATATCATTGTGATATCATAATAATATCACTATCAGGGAGAGAAATCAATAGGTTGGAGCCGGTAGCATATTGAATTTTCCCAAAGTTTTTAAAAAATATTTTCCGGGCGCTTGACAGAGTATATTTTGTTGCTGTATACTTCTGTATTAAGTTAGACAAGACTAACAAATGGAAGCAATGATATAAAATGGAAAACACGAAGAGAAAAACGACTGCCAGTATGGAGGATTACCTCGAAGCTATTGCGATGCTGAAAGAGGAGGGCCGGGATTCTACCGTGACAGCCATCAGCGAAATAATAGGGGTAAAGAAGCCGAGCGTAAACTGGGCACTAAAGAAGCTCTCCGATGCCGGATATGTTATCCATGAGCCTTACGGGGATATCGATTTGACACCCGAAGGCGCCAGAGTTGCCGATGAGATATATCGCCGTCACAAAACGCTAATCAGCTTTCTGGTTGATATCCTTAGGGTTAATCCGGAAACGGCTGCCGAGGATGCCTGCAAGATGGAACATGTAATGAGCCGAGAAACCATCAAACACCTTGAGAAATTCATGGATTTCGTTCTTGCCTGCCATCCGGGTCAATCGGACTGGGGGGATGTTTTTAATCGCTATATTAAACATGGCAAAGATGATCGGCATATCAAAGATAGGTTTGCAGATTACTGCTAGTGTATTTTTTTACGCCTAATTGTTAGCCTAATCTAACAATCTGCCTCAACAGAGATATTTTTGAGGCTTGGAACAATCAAAACACGGATAAATAACATAATTATCAATATTATCGAGGTTCAAACGGAGCCTGCGCAAAATAGAAGGAAAGTTACAGGAGAAAATCGGATGACTGAAAAGAAGTTGGACGAATTAAAGAATGGTGAAAAGGGAAAAATAACCAAAATTACCGGTAACGGCAGCTTTTTTCGAAGGTTATTGGACCTTGGTGTTGTCAAAGGGGCAGAGGTGGAAATGATGGGCGTGGCTCCGCTCGGAGACCCGATTGAAATTAAAATTAAAGGTTACAATCTCAGCTTGCGCAAGTCTGAGGCTAATTGGATTACGGTGGAGGTTCAACAAAATGACGAATAAGGAATTCCCGCTGATTTTTGCGGACGCCGGGAAAAAATTAATGATTACCGGATTTGTCGGCGGTTTCGGTATGACTCAGAGGCTTGCGGATATGGGATTGACCGTCGGTTCCCCAGTTTCGATAATCGGGGGGAGCTGCCGCGGGCCGCTTGTACTTGATGTTAGGGGTTCGCGGCTGGGGTTGGGCTGCGGTGTTGCACACAAAATATTGGTGCGTAATATTGCCGATGAACAAGATACAGGCTGCGGTAACGAGCAGACTTCCAAAGAGCCTGCCGTTATCGATTGATTTAATCGGTACTGAAAATCGGATAAATGTAAATAAAATTTATGAATCAGGAGACATCACAACATGAATAAAAAGCGAATCACCGTCGCTTTGGTCGGTAATCCCAACTCGGGAAAGACGACTCTGTTTAACAGCCTGACCGGTTCAACGCAGCATGTCGGGAACTGGCCGGGCGTAACGGTTGAGAAAAAAGAGGGCACCTGCTCTTCGGGCGAATATGAAATCAAGGTGGTTGATTTGCCCGGTGTTTACAGCCTGACAGCTTATTCGCCGGATGAAGTGATTGCCAGAAAATTTATTATCGAGGAAAAACCGGATGTAGTCGTAGACATTGTAGATGCTTCCAATTTGGAAAGAAATCTCTATCTTTCGGTGCAGTTAATGGAACTTGATGTTCCCGTACTGCTGGCCTTGAATATGATGGATGAAGCGGAAAATCGAAACCACAAAATCGATATCAAAAAATTATCTGAAGGAATGGGGCTTCCCGTTGTACCGATGGTCGCCAATAAAAGTAAAGGGGTTGCCGATTTGCTGGCGGCGGTTGTAAAAATCGTTGAAGATAAAAACCCGCGCACCGGCGTTAAAATCGAATACGGTCGGGATGTCGAAAAGCAGATAGGGGTGCTTGAGAAGGCATTGTCCGAAAGCCCTCATGCCGGTAAATATTCACCGCACTGGCTGGCAATTAAGCTGCTTGAGGGTGATGAGGAGATAATCAAGAAATTCGAAGGGGTGCCCAATGTCAAATGAAGAAATTTTGAAGCTGCGCCGTGAAGCAGCGGCTAAATTGCAAAATGTTTACGGCAGCGATGCCGATATGGTTATTGCCGATGCGCGCTACGGGTTTATCAGCGGGCTGCTCAAAGATGTGCTGGAGAAACCCTCGGTCGAGCCTCTCAGTATCTCCGACAGAATTGATAAAATAATTATCAACCGCTGGTTGGGTATCCCTGTTTTTATGGCATTAATGTTTCTCGTTTTCCAGTTCGTTTTTACCGTAGCCGAGCCTTTTATGGGCTGGATAGAATCTTTCTTCGGCTGGCTGGCAGGTTATGCCGCAAATATCAGCCCCGATTGGCTGGGTTCGCTAATCGCCGACGGCATCATCGGAGGCGTCGGTTCGGTACTCGTTTTCCTGCCGAATATATTCCTTCTCTTTATCGCCATCTCGATATTGGAAGACTCCGGGTATATGGCGCGCGCTGCCTTTGTGATGGACCGCTTGATGCATAAAATCGGTTTGCACGGGCGTTCGTTTATCCCGATGCTGCTCGGTTTCGGCTGCAATATCCCCGGCATTATGGCCTGCCGAACCATCGAAAACCCGAAAGACAGGCTAACCACCATACTTATCAATCCTTTTATGCTCTGCGGCGCTCGTCTTCCCATATTTGTTCTGCTGATTGGCGCCTTCTTCCCGTCTAACCAAGGCGTAGTAATGTTTTCAATGTATTTTCTGGGTATCTTAATCGCTATTTTAATGGCATGGATATTCCGTAAGACAATATTAAAGGGCGAGAGCGGTCATTTCGTGATGGAGCTGCCTCCCTATCGTGTTCCGACCTTTGTCGGTGTTATTACCCATATGTGGGAGAGGGGCAAGATGTTCCTGCGCAAGGCCGGAACGCTGATTATGATAGCTGTGATTGTCGTCTGGTTCCTCTCAAGCATGCCTTGGGGTGTTGAATATGCCAGCGCCGATAGCTGGGTAGGTCAAATCGGCAGCTTCTTCGCGCCTGTATTTGCCTGGGCCGGATTTGATCAGTGGCAGGCATCAGCGAGCCTGATATTCGGTTTCCTGGCCAAAGAAGTGGTTATCGGGGCTCTGGGTACCATGTTTGCCGTCGAAGAGGGGCTTCTGGGCGATGTACTGATGACACAGCTCGGCTGGACCCCGCTTATCGCGCTGTCTTTCATGGTATTTAGTCTGTTGTATGTTCCCTGTGTTGCGGCGCTGGGCGCCATCCGCAGTGAAACAAAATCGTGGAAGTGGACCATCTTTACCGCGGTGTATACCACTGCCATCGCCTGGATTATGGCTGTGCTTGTTTTCCAAATCGGCAGTCTGTTTGTTTGATTAAAATCTCAATTGGGGGGGCCTTAAATGGCTCCCCCTTAAGGAGTTTACTAATGCTTTATCAAGTTTTAAATGAATTTAGAAAATCGGGCGGGGCTGTTAGCCTTGATGCTTTAAGCCGCAAGCTCGGTGTTGAAAGAAGCGCTCTTGAAGGGATGCTGGAAACGCTGGTGCGGCAGGGTAAGTTAAAAGAAATTTCCGCTGCCCCCTCCGGCTGCGGAGGCTGTCACGGCAGTTCTTGCGGTGGCTGCGCTTCGAATATGTCAGCCAATATCGGCAAGTCTTACGAACTGGTTCTCTAACAGGGGTGTACTTACAGCCGCAGAATCTGCTATATTTAAAGCACTCAGAAAATGGATATCAATGTCGGGTTTGCATTACTTCTTACCACGCTTGCCGGTCTATCCACCGGCATCGGCAGCCTGATTGCCTTCTTTATTCGTAAACCTAATCCCTCAACACTTGCCGTTCTTTTGGGTCTTTCCGCCGGCGTAATGATTTATATCTCCTTTACCGAGCTTTTAGGCACGGCGATTGCCGATATCGGCTTTGCCAAAGCCAACCTCGCCTTTTTTGTCGGCATTATCTTTTTTGCGCTGATTGATATTCTGGTTCCGCACTCCTACAAAGAGGAATGTGCCTCGGATCACTGTTTGGGGATTGAAAATTCAACCAAAGAGAAATCAAACTCAATGGCGGCGTTAAAAAGAAGCGGGATATTTATTGCCGCAGGGATTGCAATCCATAACTTCCCCGAGGGCATTGTTACCTTTTCGGCGGCAGCCACCGGCGATGTAACCCTTGGCGTTATTATTGCCGCGGCGGTGGCGTTGCATAATATTCCCGAAGGCATTGCCGTATCGGTTCCCATTCTCGTTGCTACCGGCAGCCGTAAAAAGGCCTTTGGCTACTCTTTTTTGTCGGGGCTTGCCGAGCCGGTAGGGGCTGTAATCGCTTTTTTGGTGCTTATGCCTTTCCTAACCCCCGAAGTGCTTTCGATGACGCTGGCATTTGTGGCAGGGATTATGATTTATATCAGCTTAGATGAGATATTGCCGATGGCGCATCATTACGGACGGGAGCATTTGGTAATAATTGGGGTTGTGGCGGGAATGGCGGTTATGGCGCTTAGCTTATTTATTTTGGGGTGATTGGGTTTTAGGCGGTTTAGAAATTTACGAGAATTCCCTCACTTTTCGCCTTCAATAATTGCGATTTCTTCCGGTGTCAGTTCATAAAGCTGGTAAACCAACTCATCGATTTCCCTTTCTAATTCCTTTACTTTAGCTTGCTTGGTAGGATTAGATGAATAATCAGTATCTTTGGTGATGGTAAGAATTTGGTCGACAAGGTTAATTAATATGATTCGCACTTTATCTGATATTTTGCACACGGGAAAGTTATTAATCATTGTAGTAGTAAATGAAGTACCTTGGTTATAACTAGCGGATGGATATTTCTCTTTAATATAAAAGAAAGCTAATTTACTATTAATCAAGGCTAAGATCAATTTTAATACCAAAACACTACAATTGGTTACTATCAAGGTTGTCTTGCCAGGTATAATGTAACCGTCTTTATCTAAACAAGCATCAAGTAAATTAAGGCCTTTAATTATTATTTTTGGTTTAACAGACTTCTTCCCATAAGAGTTATTAAAAGTATCTAAGAACAAATCTCTATTGACAATTGGATGGAGGTATTTACATCCCAAGTAGGTCATTTCACGTATCCCCCACTTAGGGAAATATTTCCCTATTGTTCCTGTATTTACTATTTTTAGATGCGTGTTTGGATTATAATCAGTTAAGGAATCGTTTATTAAAGGAACTAGTTTATATGCATCAGAAGTGCCGCAAGCATTTTCACAATTGCCCCAATCAGATATTTTTTGTGGGAAAGATGCGATTTTAGTTAGAATATCAATGTGATTGGAAAAAAGAAAATCAAATGCAAAAGGTGATTCAACTAGTTCTTTACTAACTTCTTTGCTGAAAATGATTTCTTTGTTTTTAAACTCATATATTTTTAATGTATTTTTTGATTTTTGTGAAAAAAAGGATACTATCGAATCTACATTTGAATTTTCAAATACTTCTCGGCCGGCTTTCAAAACAGTAAAGATATTATTAAAAGTCCTAATCCTGAGAGTATCTCCAAATGGCTTAGATATCCATTTATCTGGCGTTATAAAAGCAAGCATTCCGTTAGTACACATCATTTTAAAACTAAACTCAAAAAAAGCTACATAAATGTCCCAATTTCCTTTAGTCATTTCATAAGAACGTTGAATCATTTCACGAAATACGCCTTGTCCACTATTTATCATGCCCTCTGAATCAATATACGGTGGATTGGCTATCACCACATCAAATCCATCTTCAACACCAAACATCCATATCGGGTCAAACCAAGAGTTGGCTTCATAAGAGAACGGGTTCCATTCGGTTAGCTGTTTAACCAGCGTATCTGCCACCGCCCATTGCACGTTTTCTTCAAAAAGCTTTTGTTGAGTAGCACGAAATTCTTTTTCGATTTGTAATTTTTCGGCACCGTAACTGCGTAAATAATTTGCGCGTAATTTTTTTAACTTTTCGATTGCTGATGTAACCCCGAATGCACTTTGCTGTGCAACTTCCGGCAGACCGATAAGGGCATTCGCCGACACAAATTTAAACTCTAAGTTGGGCAAAGGTTCAATCCCACGGTTTTCCTCGTTATCAATTACAATTTCATCTACCACAAGCGAGAGGAAGCAACGTAATTTGGCAATCTCTACCGCTATCGGTTGGATATCAACACCGTAAATACAATCCCGTATTATCATTAACTTACGGATATATGCCCAGTTTTCTTTTTTGATATTCTTTTCAACGGTCTTACGCACTACGGGGTCTAAATTGCCGATATAAAGCCGTTGCCATATCTCAAGTTGGGGGTCTATCTTTTCCAATGTAAGCAACATGCGGTGCAATATCCCCATCGGAAATGCGCCGGAACCGCAAGCAGGGTCGATAATCTTGATTTCGTCCAAAGCCGTAACAATGCTGTTTTTTTCGGCATCCGTAAAATCGGTTGTAATATCTTCATACGAAAGTAAATCCGCCAGCTTTTCGTCGGCAATCTCTGTTTTGGTGATTAAATACTGTTTTAGCGATTGCTCAACCATATAATCGACAATCGCACGCGGTGTGTAATAACTGCCGGTGGCTTTGCGGGCGGTTTCGCCGGTTTCGGGTACTACCTCCGCCAAAAGGTTTTCAAAAACCCTGCCCAGCATTTCGGGGTCAACCGAAACCTCGGCATCGACGGTGCTGTTTTCATCAATGGTGAAGTTGTATTGCTCAAGAGTCGAGAAAAAATCAAGAAACCAGCTATTGGGTATTTTGAGCCCGTAGTTGGGATTATTGGCATAATAATCGTTCGCGTGCGGTTCGAATAAGCCGCCGTTTAGGAAAGGGATATCCTCTTCATTCGGTAAAATGTCCTTTTTTCTTTCCTTCGTGGGTGTATTTAGCGCTTCAAAGAACAGTTTTTCAAGGATTGAATGATAATAATCGCTGTTGGAATTAACGGCGTCAGTCGATAGTATTCCGTTGGGGACTAACGATTTTCCGGCGGCGGATTTTTTGTGTTTTAAAAACCAGCAAAATATAATGCGCCCAATCAGCCGAACCGCAAATTCCTCGTATTTACGGCTGTCATCATCGGAAACAAACGGCAATGCCAGTTCTTTTTGGCAGTTGCTTCTGCCGGTTAACCGATAATAATATTTGGCGATTTCTTGGTAAAATTCTTTGTTGACCTTTTCAACCGAGAAAGCCTCTTTAATAACGTTTAAATCGGCAAAACTGCTTTCACCGATTCTGATGCGGAAGGTTTTGTTGGTTTGTTCTTTGGTAACGAAATAGGTAAAGCGGCGGAAATTGCTCCATTTCTTGCGGATGCCTTCCGCCTGTTCGTAAACCAAGCTAAAGCGGAAATTACCGCGATTATCGTAAAAAACAAAGAAGCCGGCATTATAAACCTCGAATTCTTTGAGGATTTTCTTGGCCTTTTCGTACTGCGCCTTTTTCCCCGAACGTTCGCTGAGATCGCCTGTTACTTTGGCGGTGATGACTGCCAGCCGGTTGCCGTTATCAAAGCGGATTTCCCCCAACCGTTCAAAATTGCTAAACCGCTCATCGTTGTACTCTGCTAAATTTTCCGCAAGTTCGGCAAATTTATCGGTTTTACTGCGTAAAAAGAGGGTGAGGTTTTTTGAGTTGAAGCTTTGAATCATCCGCGTTAAAGGTTCCGTATTCATGCCTGCTCCTTAATGTTTTCGATTGCGATAATAACCTCTTTCTGTGTTTGCCCTATTCTTAGTTTTATTTTATCCAGATAATCGGCGCCGAGTTCTTTTTGCAGAATTTTGATTTCGGCGACTGTTTTTTCTGTTTTCGCTTCGTCTTTGGATTGCGAATGCAGGTTGGCGATTTTACGCAGTGTGTAATCGGAAAGGGTTTTGTATTCCAAGATATCATCGTACAGGTTTCTTAAGAAAGGCAGGAGGCTGTCAAATGCCGGATTACCGCCGTTTAAGAGGGTCTTGACGTTGTTTAAGGCTTTCTTTTCGATGCTTAACTCGCTGGCAGGCGTTCTTGAGGTTTCTTTGTACTCTTTGGCGGCCATGTAATTACCCCAAAACGATTTGCTGAAATCCAAGGCCTTTTCTTCTTTGGCACACATGATGTAATCAAGGGTATCTTCAAAATCAAGCTCTTCGGGCTTATCTGCATTATCTAAAATTGCACGTGTAAAAAGCCCCAAACCTTTTCGGATATAAACGATTAGATTATTATCGGTATAGCCTTTGGCAACCTTGATTCGCGAGGGCAATGCGGATATTTTTTCAATCACTTCCGGTGATGAAGCGGCAATTTCGGCATAAAGCTGCCTGACTTTGGTTTGGAAGCTTTCCTGTTCCAAGTCGTCGGGGTTTCGCATTATGCGCGTAAAAAGGTTTGAGGCGCTCGGCTCTTCTTCGGGCTCAAATATCTTGGCATCTTCACCGAGGGCATTATGGATTAAAAACATCTTTTCGGTGGCGATTTCACGGCTTTTAACGTATGTGGAACCCTGTAAAGTGGGGAAAAAGTTGTAAATATAGAGGTTTTTAAAAACACGTTTGCTGATGCGGTTAATGCGCCCCACCCGCTGGATAACCCGGGTCGGATTCCAAGGGATATCATAGTTTATTACCGCCCCCGCACGGTTAAGGTTGAAACCTTCCGACATTTTGTCGGTGGTAATTAGAATTCTGTAATCGTTTTTCGGTTTTTTGTGGGTGGCATCGAAGTTTTTTAGAATTTCTTCTATTTTGCTTTTGCTTAAATCACCCTTGACGGTAATACAACTGTCGGGGAACTCCTGATTTAAATAGGTTTCCAGATATTTGGCGGTATCGGTATATTCGGTAAAAATAACGATTTTTCGTTCGGGGTCGCCGGAGTCGTCTTTCTTTTTGCCGATTGCTTTTATCTCCAGCGCCAGTTTTTCCAGTTTCGGATCGTTTTTAACCAGCTCAAGGGATTCGATTTCCTCTAAAATATCGTTAAACAGCTTAATATCGGATTTAATATCGTTTAAAAAGCGGTCTTTTAATTTAAATTCGTTAATTTTGTAAACTTTATCGGTTTTGGGGAAATTGCCGCGGCTGAGCCGTTCTTCAAAGGCAGCCAGTTCCTCTTCGATTTCATCAATATCCGCTTCGCAAATTTGGTCGATTAGTTTACGGTCGAGGATATACTTTCCGCCGGAGTTGTCGATAAACTGCTGTATTTTTTCGGTGATGGATTTAAAGTTGATAATACTCTGGCGGAACGAGCCGAACGAGCTTTCGAAGCGCTTAATCAGCAACCTTCTCATAAAGTCGTACAAGTTCCTTTGTATTAAGGATTCGCGGTTTTCTTCTTTATCTAAATCCTCTTCATCTATTTCAAGCTGGCCGGAATCGTAAAGGAACGGCTGATAGATGGCGCCGGTAAAACGCCCCGATTCCCCAAAATAATCCTTAATGACTTTATCGTAGAATGCGGATTGCTTGGGGGTGAGCTCAAAAAATATTTCACAAGGGTCTTTAACATCGGAAAGCTCATAGATTTCCTTAGAATATTCGGGGTCTTTTTTAAGGTCTATCCGATTACGTCTGATTGTAACCTGCGAGATAGTATTACGAATATTCTTGGAAAGTTGCCTTGTTCGCTCTTTGACTTTACTCAAATCGATTGTTTTTGAACCGAACATCGTTTCATAATAGGTAATCGCCTGGCTTTTCTTTTGCTGGTTATTGGAGTTGAAATTCTTTCGGATATAGGAAAGGCGCCGGAAAGCATGCGAATAAGACCTGAATTTGGCGCTAAGGTCGCCGGATAGCGTTATGGATGGTTTCCCGGGAACAATAAATAATTTAATCATCGAAAGCAAATCGGCGGGGGTGTTGTTGAAGGGGGTGGCAGTAAGCAGTATCACAATTCTGTCGCGGCAGATATTGCTTAGTAAATGATAGGCCTCGGTGCTCTGGTTACGAAAACGGTGCGCCTCATCAATTATTACCACTTCAAAATCGGGGTTGGATTGAACTAAATCATGGACCCGTTTTAGGTTTTCCAGCCCCGAAGAACGGACTTCCCAATCGTACAACCCAAAATCTTCGCGATACTTTTTCCAACCAGTGGTAGCATTATCGTCGCCGACCAATCCCGGCGGACAAAGAATAATGCCGCGCTTCCTTAAACTGTGGGCGATCATACCCGCAATAATACTTTTTCCTAAACCGACGACATCGGCAATAATTACGCCGCGATGCTGCTCAATAATTGACAGGGCGTGGGCGACGGCATCGGTTTGATATTTGTATGCTATGTAGCCTTTTTTCTTTAACAAGTCCAGCAGACTTGGCCGGATTTGTTTACTTTCTTGGAGTTCAATATAAGTTTTTAGTATCAGGGCGAATGCCTCGTAGGGGGTAACGTTGGTAATTAAGGTTCCGTCCTTGATGGTTTTAATCAGTTTGGTTTTATATTCGGGATTTTCGGTTATTTTGACGGCTTCCGCCCAGAGCCTGTCAAAATATTCCTCGGCTTCATTGACACCGTAATCCTTAATTTCAACGTTCAGTTCGTTTTGACGTGAAAGCCCGGCTTTGGTGAGATTGCTGCTGCCGGTAATAAAAAGCGAACTTTGGAGGCTTTCCAGCGATTCCTTCATTTTAAATACATATAATTTGGCGTGATTGGGCTCATAAGTTTTACGGATTCTGATTTTGTCGTTTTGAATCGCTTCTATAAAGAAGTGCGCTTGTGTGTAAAATTCCTGATTATCAAAATCATCGGAGTTAATTGACTTTGTAATCGAACTTAGGAAATTTTCAAACTTTTCTCTGTCTGTCAGCCCCTTTTGTTGATTGTCGTATTCGATTAGGCCGTATATGGTATTATCTGATTCTAAGCCGACAAGAATATCAAGCTGTATTTCGGGGTTCTTTTTTAGTGATTCGTAGAGTTCCTTTATTCCGGAGAAATAGAAAAAACCAACCAAGAATTTCAGTTCCTTGCTGTGTTCGATTAGCTCAGAGATTCTGTTTTTGAGGTTTTTCTCGCCTTCGTTAGTTATAAATGTGGTGTTTGTACTCATACGGCATCTCAATCAAATTTTACCAACATGGTACTCTATGTTATCACAAGATTCAATTATTTGTGTCAAAATATTCGTCGGTTCTCTATTCTTGCGCATCTCTTTGACAGCGCTATGTCAAAATCCTACTTCTTACGATAAACTTTAACCATATCCTTCGCTATTTGCAACACCTCTTGGCGCAGTTGGGGCGGTTCCAAAACCTCCACTTTTTCACCCCAGCCCGTTATCCAATTCAGCAGTTCACTGGTGTAAAAGACTTTTATCGTCATAATTACCGATCCGTCGGGCTGCTTTTCCAATTTCTGCGACGGGTGCCAGACGGTTTCCTCGGCAAAGCGGGCAATTTGCGGGATGAATTTGAGCTTTACGGTTTGTTCTTCTCCGTCAACAATGATTCCCCAGGCGCTTGAGAAGTATTTATTGGCATCAAAATCTTGGGGGATGGTGTATTTTTCATCGGTCAGCTCGATTGACTCAATTCGCTCGGTTTTGAAGACTCGCATTTCACCTGCACGGCAGCAATGGGCGAGAACATAGCTGGAATGCCCCGGCGCCGCCGGTTCAATAAAATAGGGTTCAATAATGCGCTCGGTGGCTTTTTCGGCCGGCAGGGAGCGGTAAGTTATTTTGACTTTGCGTTGAGAAGTCCAAGCTTCGGCGAGTTTGGGAAGCGTAAATATAAAACGTTCGTTGCGGGGCAGTTTTTCCATCCAATCAATTGTATTTAAGACTTGTTTTGCCAGCGGCGGCGGCATTACCGATGCCAAAAAATTGAAGGTGGTGGCAATGTTAGGATCGTAGCGGTTGCTGTAATTTAACATAAGGCGTGCCGCCAAAAAGATATTAAGGGCCTCTTTTAACGAAAAACGGACGGGAGGCAGGAAATAACTCTCATCGATTGCCCATTTGGCCTTTTCTTCATATATCGGAACCATTAAATCGGTTCCGAGGCTGTCGATATCACGGTAGATTGTGCGGACATTGACGCCAAACCTTTTGGCGAGGTCTTTAGTCGAAAAGCGCAGAGGGTTTTGGTAGATTAGAAACCAGATTTTTATCATTCGCTCTGTTTTTTTAATTCTCTCCATCCCCTTCCCCCTTTAGCTTATTTTCCCGCATTATGCAATTACTCCAATAAAAAGTCAAAAAAAACTAAAAATTTGCCCATTTCTTCTAATATTTTGACAAAATGCTGTCAATAAAATGATGTATATTGGGATGTTAATAATAAGGAGGGATATAAAAAATGACAATAACCGCTTTTTTGTTGTCCGACTTGCTGACCGCTATGGACTGCTTAATGAAGCCGTCCTTACCGCAGGACAGGTCGATATTTCTAAAGCTTGCGGTACGCCGGTTCCATTACGGGCGGGGCGGCGGAAGAATTCATTGGTCATAAAATAAGAACCGATTACGGCGGTTACAACCGCAAACAAAAATTGAAGACGGGGATAGCCTGAATTTAAGAAGCCCTTGTTAAAACGCAAGGGCTTAACTGTTTGCGTTTTTGCGGCCAAGCTATGCGTCTGCTTGCCGACCTCCTCCGTCCGACACTACTTTAAACAGTTTCAGACGAGTTTTTAGAGGAGAATAATCTTTGAATAAAGCAAGCTATTCATAACGAATAAAGGGAGCAAAATAACGCGGCGAGGATGATATTTTGGTGGACCCAGAGAGGCTCGAACTCTCGACCTTTTGACTGCCAGTCAAACGTTCTCCCAACTGAACTATGGGCCCAAATGATTACTTAATTTAGCATAAATGAGGGTCTCTTATCAAGGGCGGACGTTGGTATCCGTTACAACAAGGTTTCAATCCCGTTTACCAAAGTGTTTTATCCCGCCTTGCAAGTTTTAATGAGAGCTACTTTTTCTTTAGCGGGGTGATTTTTACGCCGTTCGGTGTATCCTCAACCGCAACCCCCAAAGCCGCCAGCTTTTCACGTACGGCGTCGGCTTCTTTCCAGTTTTTTCCCTCTCTGAAAATCCGACGCTGTTCTATTAAGTCTTGGATTTCAGGGTTATCTTCAAAACTTACGGGGTTTAATCTCAGCCCGAGGACATTCTGCCCTAAATCCAGCAGGGTCTTTTTGGCTTCGGAAATATTTGCCCCGGAATCCGCCCCTTGGTTGATTGCTCGGGCAAGATCAAATAAAGCCGCCAGTGCCTGCGGTGTATTAAAATCGTCATCCATTGCTTCGATAAACATCTTGCGATATGGTTCCGGATCAACCGCGTTACCGTTAGCGTTAGCGGTATCTTCTCTCTCAACGGTGCGTCTTAAACGGTCGGCACCGCTATCCGCCGCCTGAAAAGCTTCCGTTGAAAACTTTAAAGGGCTGCGGTAATGCGAGTTCAAAACAAAGATGCGAATCGTATCGGCGCCGTAATCTTTTAAGGCATCTTTAATCGTAATTAGGTTCCCTAAAGATTTACTCATTTTATCTTCGCCGAACTGCAACAACCCGTTATGCAGCCAATATTTGGCAAACGGCTTCTGCCCGGTAAAACTTTCCGACTGCACGATTTCGTTTTCGTGATGCGGGAATATAAGGTCGCTCCCGCCGCCGTGAATATCGATTTTATCCCCGAGATACTTTAAAGACATCGCACTGCATTCGATATGCCAGCCGGGTCTTCCTTCTCCCCAAGGGCTTGTCCAGGACGGTTCTCCCGGCTTTGAAGCCTTCCAGAGGGTAAAATCCATCGGGTTCTCTTTATCCTGTTCAATTTCAATTCTTGCACCGGCCATCATTGAATCCAATGTACGGTGTGCCAGTTTGCCGTAATCTTTAATCTTAGTGACCCTAAAATAGACACTGCCGTCGGCTTCGTAGGCAAATCCGTTATCGATTAGCCCCTCAACAACTTCGATGATTTTATCAATTTCACCGGTAGCTCGGGGGTAAAAATCGGCTCTGACAACATTTAGAGCATCCATATCTTCCAAAAAACTATCGGAATATTGCTCCGCAAGCGCAGAAGCGGAAATTCCTCTTTCATTTGCGCGATTAATAATTTTATCATCGATATCGGTAAAGTTTTGCACAAACTTGAGTTTATACCCGCTGAATTTGATGTAACGCCTGATAACATCAAAAATAATATAGCTCATCGCATGCCCGATATGGGCATCGGAGTAGGGGGTAACTCCGCAGACATACATTGTTACCTCATCGCCGTGCGGTACAAATTCCTCTTTTTTAGCAGACAGGGTGCTGAAAATCTTCATCCGTTCTCCTCTTCAATTGTGGCTACCGCCCAAGCGACCATGCCTTCTTCTCTGCCGGCAAACCCGAGTTGTTCCGAGGTGTTCGCTTTGACGCTGACGGCGCCGATATCCACTTTCATGGTATCTGCAAGTTTCTTTCTGATATTTTGAATATGTTCCATTAGTTTAGGCTGCTCGGCGACGATAACCGCATCAATGTTTCCGACGCGGTACCTGTTTGTTTTAAGAAGTTCCAAGACCCTTTCCAGTAAGATAAGGCTTGAAATCCCTTTTAAACTCGGGTCTCCGGGCGGAAAGTGCTGCCCGATATCCCCTAAGGCGGCCGCTCCCAACAGGGCATCCATTACGGCATGGGTCAGTACATCGGCATCGCTCCAGCCGATAAGACCTTGCCGGGAGGGTATCTCAACCCCTCCTAAAACCAGCTTTAAATCCGGTGCCAAGCGGTGTACATCATAGCCAATTCCGACACGCATTTTATGTGCCTCCTTTTACCAGAATTTCTGCCAGTGACAAATCCAGGGGTGTGGTAACTTTAATATTGTTATACGAACCGGGATATAGTTTTACGGTATACCCCAAGCTCTCTGCTAGCGCCGCATCGTCGGTTGCGTTTTTGCAAGCCTTAGCGTGCGCCTCTCTTATTATATCAGATTTAAAAACTTGCGGTGTTTGTACCGCCCACAATTTTTCACGCGGCGGGGTTCCGATAATGAAATTGTCGTCGGAGGCCATTTTAATTGTATCGGTTACCGGTACGGCAGCTACAGCCGCTCCCGTTTCCTTCGCCTCGCTAATCCCGATTTTAATCAGCGATTCCTTAACAAAGGGGCGTGCCCCGTCGTGAATTACAATCCACTCACAATCTTCCAGCAGTTGAAGCCCGTTAGAAACCGATTGCTGGCGCTCTTTGCCGCCGGTGCAAATAGCGGTTACCTTTTGCCAACCGTAATCGGCTGCCAATTTTTTGCCTGTTTCGATATTATGCTCCCCGAGGACAATTACAATTTGGTCGATTGCGGAGCATTTCTCGAATACTTCGACCGTCCATGCCAGTAAAGGTTTTCCGTTAAGGGGTACAAAGATTTTATCAATCCCCTTCATCCGTTCGCCTTTGCCGGCGGCTACGATTATGGCTCCTACCTTAGCGCACATTTTAATTAGTCACCCATCTTTTATTCTTCGGCTCTATCCCCGCTTTGCTCTTCGGTAAGCCCGATTCTGATTGCTTCCCTGAGCGTTGATGCGGGTAAAAGCTGAATATCCTTTGTTTTGATATGCTTCATACTGGCCTGCGGGATGATACATTTTTTAAAGCCCAATCTGGCCGCTTCGGTAACCCGTCTTTCCGGCTGCGAAATCCCTCTGAGTTCGCCGCTGAGGCCGATTTCACCGAGGGCTGCCATTTCGGGGTTAATGCCCTTATCCTTAAAGCTTGATGCAATTGCCAGCGCAATCGCCAAATCGGCTGCCGGTTCTTTAATCTGGATTCCTCCGGTTGCATTAACGATAATATCCTGATTACCGAGCTTTAAATAGGCACGACGGCTAAGCACCGCCGTAATCATTAATAACCTGCCGAAATCTACGCCGTTAGCCGTTCGGCGCGGTAATCCGAACGACGTGGTATTGGTTAAGGCCTGAATCTCAACCAATAGCGGGCGGCTGCCTTCAAGTGTCGGTACAACCGCCGAGCCGACTGCTTGTTCCAATCTCTGTGAAAGAAATACTTGCGAAGGGTTGGTTACTTCCGTCATCCCTTCGTTTTTCATTTCAAAAATGCCGACTTCATTGGTTGACCCGAACCTGTTTTTTATCGAGCGCAGCAGCCTGTAGGAGCTGAACTGTTCCCCTTCAAGATACAAAACACAGTCTACGATATGTTCCAACACCTTGGGGCCGGCAATAGTGCCTTCTTTGGTGACATGCCCCGTAATAATAACGGGGATTTGGTTTGTTTTGGCCCAGTGCATTAAATGTGTAGTGCACTCGCGCACTTGTACGATACTGCCGGTGGTTGATTCAATTCCGGTAAGAGATACCGCTTGTATCGAATCAATTACCGCCAGGCTTGGTTTGATTTGATCCAAATGTTCCAAAACAGCTTCGAGGTCATTTTCCGAAAGAACATAAAGATGGTCGCTGTTAATTCCGAGCCTTGCCGCTCTTAATTTAGTTTGGCGCGGCGTTTCTTCACCCGAAACGTAAACAACCTCGCTGTTTTCTTTGGCTAAACAGGCACAGGCTTGCAACAAAAGCGTGGATTTTCCGATACCCGGTTCTCCGCCCAAAAGAATTAACGAGCCCGATACCAATCCTCCCCCCAATACACGGTTAAACTCGCCCAGCGCCAGCGGGGTGCGCGCTTCGGGCGGTGTATCAACTTGTGAGAGCTTTTGCGGACGGTTCTCGCGGTCAATAGGCCTTTTCTTTGAAGCGGATGCAGACACAACTTTTTCAACCAGCGTGTTCCATTCCCCGCATCCCGGGCATTTCCCTTCCCAGCGATAATTTTCCCTGCCGCATTCACGGCAAACAAACATAGTGCGTGTTTTATTTGCAGCCATCAGTTATTCCTCTAATCCAATTTGAAACTGTAATCGTGTCCAATAAGTCTTATCCCCATTATACAGTATGGATTGTTTTGATAACAGAAGTATGCGCTTATTTTAACATATTGCCACGGTGTATCGATTTAAAATAATTTTTTTGCGGGCGGGATTTTTTTATGCTAATGTAATATAAATTACATTGCCCGAGGAGGATCTGCGGATGTTAAATCTCGGTATTGTCGGATATGGTAATTTAGGCAGGGGGGTTCAGGCAGCGATTGAAAGAAGCCCCGATATGGAACTTTGTGCTGTTTTATCAAGGCGCCCCGAAATTATCCAAAAAGAGCTGGGAGATATTCCGGTATTTAACAGTGAAGGGTTCACCCTTCCCAAGGGGCTGAAAATAGATGTGATGATTCTTTGCGGCGGCTCAAAAGAGGATACCCCCGTGCAGGGCCCTTTGTTTGCCAAGAATTTCAGCACCGTTGACAGCTATGATGCGCATGCCAATGTGCCGGAGTACTACCAAAAAATGAATATGATTGCCCGTCAGATGGGGAACGTATCGATTATTTCCACCGGCTGGGACCCCGGCATTTTTTCGATTGAAAGAATGTTAGGGCACTCCTTTTTCCCGCAAAGTACCGCATATACTTTTTGGGGTAGGGGCGTTAGCCAAGGACATTCCGATGCCGCTCGTAAAGTAGCAGGCGTTATTGATGCGCGTCAATATACCGTTCCGATAGAAAGCGCGATTGAAGAAATCAGAAACGGAAATGTTCCCGAGCTTTTAAAAAGGGAAATGCACAAGCGTTTGGTTTACGTGGTCGCCGAAAACTTACATGAACACGACAGAATCAGAAAAGAAATAACCGAAATGCCCGATTATTATGCCGATTACGAAACCGAAGTAATTTTTATTACCGAAGAAGAAATGAAGTGCAAGCATTCGAATTTACCCCACGGGGGCTTTGTCCTGACTTCGGCCGTTACCGGTGATAACCATAAACAAATCATAGAGTACCGCTTGCAACTCGATAACAACCCCGAGTTTACGGGCAGTATTTTGGTTGCCTGTGCCAGAGCGGCTTATCGAATGAAGCAAAAAGGGCACGCCGGTGCTTTTACGATGCTTGATATACCTCCGGCGTTTTACAGCCCGCTGTCGGGCGGCGAGTTAAGACAAAGATTTGTTTAGATAGCTACTTAAAAAGTCTTGCTTAACGGGATAGGGTTACGGTCTTATCCCGTTTTCCAATCGACAAGTTGGCTTAAAACTATCATTCCGTCATGGGGCATTCCGCCAAAAACGGTATCGCATTGTCCCAGCGGCAAAACAGTTGATGCGCCGCGGCCAAGTATTTGCTCTTTTAATTCCAGTCGAAGTTTCTCGGGGAATATTCCTACGGTTGAAACGCTTTGATGGATGTATTTGAGGGCATCTTCCGCTTTGTCTACCGGCCTGATAACCACTAATCGTGATAACGGGTGATCAAGAATATCAAACTCCCCGTTAATTACCGTCGCCCCCGAAACGTAATTTTCGTTTGTATAGTTGAGATACCATTTTTCTCCGGCATATTTACCGCGTTTCATTCGTTTAATTTGTCCGGCGGCATCCGGTATTACGAAATTAGGGGCGATTCTATCGTAGTTTTTTAATCCTTGCTGTATAAGCAGCGCATATTCGTTTACTTGTTCCTTTGTTCCTTCAACGTAGTGCACAAGCGAAGCGTTACAGGAATTTTGATTATTTATCAGAACATCTTTAAGCGCTTTAGCAACTGTTTCTTTGAGGTTAGCGCTAAAGCATTTTTTGCCAATTAAACTGATACCGTATTTGGGATTAAACGAGATTACCCTTACAAAAGGGTTTTGATTTTGGATTGCCGTTACGGCATTTGCACCACCCCAAACTATAATCCTGTCAAAAGCCTTCGGTTTAAATAAATCCTTTTCAATTTCATAATCGCCTCCCCGCCAATACACAAGCGACATGTTTTGTGTAATCGGATGATTTGGCGCTGTGTTGTATGCGGCAACGGCAAGCAGCGCCCCGGAAATAAGCGCTTCGCGAGGCATTTTTATAACCGCCGCCGATTTTGTAAGCACCGCGCGCAGTGCGGAAATAATCGGAACCTCAAAAGCGTTTCCGGCGGTAATATGAAGCTGGCGGGTTGGCATCGCACGAACGGCAACACCTTTATTGTTGACCTTTACCCAGCCGTTTAAGAAAGCGCTGCCGGGTTTTCCGTTATAAGACAGTTCCGCATCAATGATATCTTTTGCCGTTTTACCGTTTAAGGTTTTTGAAATCGCGGAAAGTTGTGCATTTATAATATTATCCGGGTATTTAGCAGTCAGGCCGTAGATTTTGGCTGCTTGCGACAGTAGATTTTTATTTTTACATAAATAATTGCCGATGTTATCCAAATAATCCAAAATTTCAGCTACGGAAAGGGAATAAAGGGTTTTTACAAGGTTATCGATGTCATTTTCAATCAAGTCTTCCGCCTTAATAATCGGCATCACTTGGTAGATATATCCGTCGGTGCATTCTGTTGTTTGGTTACCAGTAATCGGCTCTCTGATAACTTGAGCTTCATTAATTTTTAAATAATCGGCGCCGATATCCGTCCCTTCGAATGCCTCTTTTAGATCTTGGTATTTGATAGACGGAGGCTGAATAAGTTTTCCTTTTACTAAAAAGGGGATTCCTATAACGTTTTCCTCTAAAACGAAAAGATTGCTCTTATCCATAGTTTCCCCCTCCTCTTTTATGCGGAAAATGAGCCCATAATGCCCCCGCACCCCTTTACTTCGCTGCCTGCTAAACGTCCTATTTCAAGGATTGCCGGGCCGTTTAATCCGCACGGACATTCTGAATTAACCATATGCACGTAATCGTTACTGATTAAAAAACCCGGATGAGATGTTGCCAGCGTGTCCATGAATCCGAATGCCCCTCTCACGTCATTACCTTCCAACGGTTTTAAGGCGGCATCAAAAACAAGCGGCTCAATCGTTGGCGGGATATGAAAGCTTCCTTCTCTGCAACGAATCGTAAGAATGCTGCTTTCCGTCATTGAATAGCCTTCCGATATCATTGCAGAATCAATCCCCAATGCTTTTTTAATTATCCCGATTAGGGTATTGCGATCAATAACATTCCCCGTAAACGCTTTCCAACCGCCGCCAAGCATCGCCACACTTTGCGGATGTAAGCTTAACTGCCGGTTGTTATCCGCTAAAACTTCACATAACTCCTTAAACTGATAAGGGGCACCGAAAAGGAATAGTTTTTGCCCGTTTTGGGTTGATTTTTCGATATTTCCCGCAAGTTTTAAATAATTTTCTTTGCTCTTACCGGTTACTTTATCCTTTAACGATTCCAGAGCTTCGCGTTCTTTTTCGGTGTTAGGTTCGCGTTGCAATTGACGCAGGGCGCTTCCGCTGATTTTACCGGTGTAGAGGAAGTAGGATTTTTTAAACAGCGGGGCCAGTTCTTCTATCAAAGCTTGATTTCCCATCCGGCCGCTTTCGAAAGCAAGGAAGGCGGCATCGTAATTAAGTAAAAATTTTCTTTTTGCGGCCTCCGACAGCCTTAAAACCGAGGCGGCTTTAATAAGGGGATTTGAAAGGCCATTATCTGTAATTAATTTTGTCAGCAGGGGAGTTAGGTAGGTGATATTAGCCCTCCTTGATAATTCCCAATCCGCTTTTTCTCTGGGGACAAACGAAAAAGCGCCCGAAGTTCCGGAGCTGTAAGTAATATAAATTCCGGCTTGGTCGAGCGCGTTAATCCACTCATCGATTGTTTGAATACCTTTTGTATCAATATCTATTTTTCGATGAAAGACTGAGCTGACCCAGTTATTCATTTGCTTGTAATCGTTATTATCTATCCAGCTTTGACGGTAGCTTTTGAAGATATCGGTTGAAAGCATCATTTTTTCTTTAATATCTTTAAAATCACAATTTTTACCGCAGCCTTCTTCTGCGGCTATTTGACGATACAAAGGGATGTTATCGTAATAGTGGCGATGATTTAATAAAATAGCTTTAAGACGCAGTTTTGCGGCATCTTGGAGGTCAAAGCCTTTGCCTAAGGCCCAACGCTCTGAGGCTTTAATCAGGCGGTCTTGAATTTTTGCGATATTGTCCATATTATTCTCGTGCAAGCTACTTAGCATTATGATACACGCATCATTCGACCTTAGCAATCATTTGCCCTAAAAAGAAACCCCTTCCTCCGCTGGGGAAGAAGGGGTTGATGTCAAACCATTGATAATAAACAGTTTTACTGCAACATGCCGATAAACAAACCGGCAGCGGTAGCTGTGCCGATAACGCCGGCAATATTAGGCCCCATTGCCTGCATTAAAAGGAAGTTTTGAGGGTTTTCCTCTTGCCCGATTTTCTGGACTACGCGAGCCGCCATCGGAACCGCCGAAACACCTGCGGCACCAATCATCGGATTGATTTTCTCTTTTATAAATAAGTTCATCAGTTTGGCAAGGAGAATCCCGCCGGCAGTGGCGGCGGCAAAAGCAACAATTCCTAAGCAGAAAACCAAGAGGCTTTCAAATCTTAAGAAGTTTTCCGCTGTCATAAAGGCACCGACACACAGGCCAAGACAAACCGTTAGGATATTCATCATTGCGTTCGATGCCGTATCGGCTAATCTTTCGGTAACGCCGCTTTCACGCAGTAAGTTACCGAGCATAAACATACCGATTAAAGGTGCGGCTGCCGGTACCAAAAGGATGATAATTATCGCCGCAATAACGGGGAAAATAACTTTTTCTTTGCGTGAAACTTCCCTCAGTTGCGGTTTCATATAGATTTGACGTTCTTTTTTAGAGGTAAGCAGTTTAATAATTGGGGGCTGGATAATCGGAACAAGCGCCATATAGGTATAAGCGGCTACAGCGGTTGAGCCGATAAAGGTCGGTGCCAGTCGGTTGGTAAGATAGATAGTGGTAGGGCCGTCTGCCCCGCCGATAATACCGATTGAAGCGGCTTCATGAATACTGAAACCGAGCAGCAGCGCCGCAAAAAAGGCAAAATAGACTCCGAATTGGGCGCCGGCGCCTAACAGTAATGTTTTCGGGTTGGCGATAATGGGGCCAAAATCGGTCATTGCACCGAGCCCCAAGAAAATAAAGAGCGGGATAATTTCCCAATCAAGGCCGTAATAGAATAACCTTGAAAGTAAGCCGACCGGTTCCCCTCCGACAACGTAGTAGTGATAGAGTACGCCGTCAACTACCGTATCCATTAACCCGCCGAAAGGCATATTGACCAGGATAACACCGAACCCAATCGGCACCAGCAGCAACGGTTCCATTTTTTTAACAATGCCGAGATAAAGGAGTAAGGCACCGCCGATAAGCATGGCAATCGCACCCCAAGTTATACCCGGCAGACCTGTTTCTAATACATCAAATAACATATTTCACTTTTCTTTCTAATTTTGATTATTGCCGTTACTGATTTGCAAGTCGGGGTCGTATTCGGGTTCTTCTTCCGACTCGATTTTCAAATCGGTGACAGCCTCGTCTCCCTCGCCTTTTTTGAAAAAGTTCTTAAAACTAAAACCGACTGATTTATTAAAAAACCATCCGGTAAACTGCATCACAAGGGCAAGTATTACTAATACTAAAAAGACAAGCGCAAATCCTATCATGCCGACTTGCAGCGCCTGATTCCAATCAACATCCATAGTGTCCAAATCCCTTCCAGGTATTTCCGATATAAAAAAGGGGCAGTTGATTATCTTGTATGATTCCAACGCCCCTTTTATTTTTCTAAACTAACATAACAGAACTACTAATTGACTATATCCGAACTGCTGTCGCCGGGTAAAGCGCCAACCGGTGTCGGTAGTTCCGGTAATTCCTCCTCGGGTGGAGAAGCATAAATTGCAATAGATCCCTCTTCCATTTCGACACGAATAGTATCGCCGGCCTTAAAATTACCGCGCAGGATATCTTCGGATATTCTGTCCTCCAACATATCCTGAATCACACGGCGTAGCGGGCGAGCACCGTATACCTCATCGTAGCCTTTCATGCCGAGGAAGTCCTTGGCTTCTTCAGATACTTTAAGTTTGATTTCTTTTTCTGCCAGCTGTTTGGTAACGTTGCCCAGCATCAAATCAACTATTTCCCTGATCTGTTCTTTATCTAACGGATGGAAGACGATTACCGAATCGATACGGTTTAAGAATTCCGGTTTGAATTTCTTTTTTACCTCATCCATCAGTTTATCTTTCATATCGGTATAGGATTGCTGCTGTTCTTTAGCCTTGTCGCTCCTTGAGGCAAACCCTATTGCGGGTCCCTTGCGTATCAGCTCCGCGCCGATATTACTGGTCATAATTATAATACAGTTGCGGAAATCTACCTTTCTGCCTTTGGCATCGGTTAAGTGTCCGTCATCAAAGATTTGCAGCAGTATATTAAAGACATCTTCGTGTGCTTTTTCAATTTCATCTAACAGTATGCAACAGTAAGACTTTCTTCTTACCGCTTCGGTAAGCTGTCCGCCTTCTTCGTAACCGACATATCCGGGGGGTGCCCCGACCAATCTCGATACGGAGAATTTTTCCATAAATTCGGACATATCAATCCGTATTAAGGTATCTTCTTTACCGAACATAAACTCAGCCAATGCCTTTGCCAGTTCGGTTTTGCCGACGCCGGTCGGTCCTAAGAAGATAAAGTTACCGATTGGACGGCGCGGGTTCTTGAGGCCGGCTCTGGCACGTCTGACGGCCTTGGAAATGGTGGTAATCGCCTCATCCTGTCCGATGATGCGCTTGTGCAATTCCTCTTCCATGTTGAGGAGCCGTTCGGTTTCATCTTCGGCAATTTGCATTACCGGAATGCCTGTCCACATAGCAACCACTTCGGCGATATTTTCGGAATTGACTGTCGGTTTTTCAAGCTGTTGCTTTTCTGCCGTAAGCTCTTCCAGTTCTTTGATTTTGTCGCCGATTTCAATTGCTTGTTGTCGCATCTCGGCGGCGGTATCGTATTCTTGGGCCTCTAAAGCCTCTTCTTTGCTTTTATTAAATTGTTCCTCTTCCTGCCTGAGTTTTTTTAGCTCGGCCGGCTTGGCATAGTATTTTATTCTGACGCGCGAAGAAGCTTCGTCAATTAAATCAATAGCCTTATCCGGCAGGAAGCGGTCCGGGATATATCTGGTGGCAAATTTTACCGCTGATTTTATGGCATCATCGCTGATAATAAGCTGATGGTGCTCTTCGTAGCGTGTTTTAATTCCGCGCAGTATTTCGATCGTTTCCTCTTCGGAGGGTTCTTCAACCAGAATCGGCTGGAATCGGCGTTCCAGCGCCGAATCACGCTCAATATGTTTGCGGTAATCGTCCAAAGTTGTGGCGCCGATGCATTGCAGTTCGCCTCTTGCCAGCGAGGGCTTTAAGATATTGGCGGCATCTACGGCGCCTTCGGCGGCCCCTGCGCCCATCATGGTATGAAATTCATCAATAAAAAGAACACAGTTACCGGCGTTTTTAACTTCCTCGATAACCTTCTTTAAACGTTCTTCGAATTCGCCGCGATATTTGGTTCCGGCAACCACTGAAGCAATATCCAGTGCCACCACCCTCTTTTTTTCCAGCGTTTCGGGAACATCGCCCTCTACAATACGGTGGGCAAGCCCTTCAACAATGGCGGTTTTGCCGACGCCGGGTTCCCCGATTAAAGCCGGGTTATTTTTGGTGCGGCGGCTTAATATCTGGATTAAACGTTCAATTTCTTTTTCGCGCCCGATAACGGGGTCAAGTTTGCCGGCACGGGCGGCTGCCGTTAAATCATGGCTGACTTGGTCAAGGGTAGGGGTTCGGCTGGTGTTTGTCCGGCGTACCATGCGGCTTTTTGCCGAGCTCTGGGCAGCCAGCCTGGTAACTTCGCCGCGTGCTTTTTCAAGCGTTACGCCGAAGCTGTCCAAAACCTTGGAAGCAACCCCTTCGCCTTCACGCAGTAAACCGAGCAGCAGGTGCTCTGTTCCTATATAGGTGTGCCCCAACTGGCGCGCTTCATCTATTGCCAGTTCCAGCACTCTCTTTGCTTTGGTGGTAAGACCGGTCGTGTTGACGTTAGCTTTATCGCCCGGTCCTATAATATACTCGACTGCCTGGGATATTTTCCCCAGATTAAGGCCCATCCCCACCAGAACGCGTGCCGCTACGCCGTCCTCTTCCTTTACCAGTCCGAGAAGAATATGCTCGGTGCCGATATAGTTATGATTCAGACGCTGCGCCTCATCCTGTGCAAGGGTGAGAACCCTGCGAGCTCTTTCAGAAAATTTGTCGAATCGGCTGGCCATTTCAATCTCCTAACAAAGCCTTTTTTACGAATATTTAAGTCTATATAATTATAGTGCAACAAATAGCTCAGGTCAAAAAACGGTATGTGTTCTTTCTATAATACTATGTGAGGTTTCGTTATTTCAACGATTATGCGGATTTTTGTAAAAAAAGAAAAAGGCTTGTATAGTCCCCCTGGCAGTGGCATATTTTCCACAAGGAGTCACCCCCTCAGTATCGTCTGTGCTGAAGCGTTTCACGACCGTGTTCGGGATGGGAACGGGTGGTACCACTTCGCTTAAACCACCAGGAAGGAACATAATCCAAGCCTAGTTTTAGTTATTTAGATTTTTAAAATGCTGCTCATTACGAGCAATTACCGAGATAGTATATCAGGAAGGCTTTTGGCTGTCAAATCG
>JBBAED010000006.1 GCA_041656115.1 Dehalococcoidales bacterium
GTTCAGGATGACAAAATGAGATTGCCACGTCGCTCGCTAACGCTCACTCCTCGCAAAGACGTTTATTAACTTGTCATTCTGAGCTTGGCGAAGAATCTGGGGGTTGGCGGATAGTGCACTGTTTGGTAGCGGGTTTTAGGGTAGGGAGTTGTCCCTTTTTTGTTGCTGAAGATGCCTAATAGCTTGTATTTCCCGTCCTCTTAGATCCTTCACTTTGTTCAGGATGACAAACCCCCGTTCGCCCTGAGCCTGTCGAAGGGTCTAACGAACTAGGAGAAAGACGAGGGATTACTGTCCGGTCGCCGTTATGGTTCGACAGGCTCACCACGAACGGCTGGAGCTCTCTATCTTGTATTTGCGAGCGTAGCGAAGCAATCTCATATAAGTCGCAAAGCCAGTCTTTCGGCTTTGGCGGTATGAAAGCATTAAGGTCAAGTTGGTAATAAAAAAGAAGCCGGTTTTTTAGACCAGCTTCATATTTTTACGAACTAACTTCATTGTATCCTGCGCAATCACTCGCGCACGTTCGGCGCCTTCGGTTAGAATCCCCTCCAGGGCTTTTGGGTTGGCTTCAAGGTCCCTGCGGCGTTCGCGTATCGGTCTCATTGCGTTGTTGATGGCTGTTGTTAGTAAATTCTTGCACTCAACACACCCGATTTCGGCGTTTCTGCATTTTTCGTCAATCCCTTTTCTGCCCTCAGGGTCAAACTCACCCAGCAGTTTATAAACATTGCAAATCTCGGGGTGTCCCGGGTCGGAGCGGCGCAGGCGGGCAGGGTCGGTAAAGGCCGTTTTTATTTTATCGGCGGTTTCCTTTTCGGTCATCGCTATTTCAATATGGTTTCCGGCTTGCTTACTCATTTTACCTTTGCCGTCTAACCCAACAACACTCGGGAAATCGGTTAGCTTGGCTTGCGGCTCAATAAGTGTTTCGCCGAACAGGGTGTTAAAGCGCCTGACTATTTCACGGGTTAGTTCAAGGTGCGGCAGTTGGTCTTCGCCGACTGGTACGGTATCCGCTTTGTATAACACAATATCGGCTGCCATTAGCACCGGATAGCCTACCAAGCCGTAGTTTACGTTTTCTTTTTGTAACCTTACTTTGTCTTTAAAAGTGGGGACCCTTAAGAGCCAGCTTAAAGGTGTAATCATTCCTAAAAAGGTATTGAGCTCCGTGACTTCCGGCACATGAGATTGCACGAACATGATGCTTTTTTGAGGGTCAATCCCAACCGCAAGCCAATCCAATAACATCTCGTGTACATTTGCCTGAAGATTGGTGGTATCTTCCATTGAAGTTAAGGCATGGATATCGACAATGCAGTACACGCACTCGTAATCGTCCTGCAATTTAACCCAATTCTGCAAAGCACCGAGATAATTGCCAATATGCAAACGTCCTGTGGGGCGCGCCCCGGAAAAAATACGATGTTTCATAGCTCTCCTTTGGAATGATCAAAAAAAGTTTAGCATAATACATTATTTACGACAAATTAGATTATCGTATTTGTGATTAAAGAGCAATAGTGCGATAATGTATTATGTATTGAATAAGACATAACGGTGAACAAATGATAAAGCTGGATAATATTACCAAAGAATACCATATGGGCGAGGAAATTGTTCGTGCGGTTTCCGGCGTCACTTTAGATATCAAAGAAGGTGAATTTGTTGCTTTAGTGGGGCCTTCCGGCTCCGGTAAATCAACCACAATGCATATTATCGGCGGGTTGGATACCCCGACATCGGGGAAGGTCATCGTTGACGAGCAGGATTTAACCCGTGCCAGTGACAAAGAGCTTTCATTCTATCGCAATGAAAAAATCGGCTTTGTTTTTCAGGCCTTTAATCTGCACCCAACTTATACCGCAACGGAAAACGTGGCTTTGCCGCTTATTTTTTCGCGTATCGGGAAAAGCAAACGCATTGAGTTAGCCAACGAGGCGCTCAGGGTTGTTGGGCTTGCCGAAAGGGCTTCGCATCGCCCCAATCAACTTTCCGGCGGCGAAAGACAACGTGTCAGTATTGCGCGTGCACTTGTAACTCAGCCTAAAATACTTTTGGCAGACGAGCCGACCGGCAATCTTGATACCAAAAACGGCAAAAATATTATGGAATTATTATCGCAGTTAAACAAAGAAAAGGGGATTACGCTGATAATCGTTACCCATGATATGGAAATTGCCGCGGTGGCCGAACGAATCATTAGGATGAGAGACGGAAAGATTGTTGAGGATGAGAGATGAGATTTATTGATGTAATTCAAACCGCTTTTTATAATTTGTGGCGCAAGAAATTCCGCACCTTTCTGACGGTGCTGGCGATTGTTATCGGCGCTGTTTTAATTGCCCTAATGACATCTATCGGCACAGGCTTGCAAAGGTTTATTGTTGATCAGTTTGGCCTAATGGTGCCTCAAAATGCTTTGACGGTATCCGCAAGCAGCGGAAGCCCGGTGCACACCGAAGGGCCGCATGAAATTGTCGACCTCGAAAGTATTGTTATTCGCTCCTTTAATGCCGAGGATATCGATAATCTTTATGCGATTGACGGCGTAGAAAAGGTTGACTATAACGTCAGCGTATCAGGGTTGTATATTAAGGCGGAGGACGGTGATAAAAGGTTTTCCGTTTCAATTAATACCGGCCCAGACTATAAGGCAAGGATGTTAACACTGGTGGCCTGTGACTTTTTTGCTGAAGAAGACAGCGGCAAATGTTTGATTAGCTACGATTATTTGGCAGCTTTTGGCTGGGATAAGGCGGAAGATGCGATTGGAAAGGAAGTAACGATTACAATCGGTAAATCAAATGCCTATAAAATCGAGACTGCCGATTATAATTTCATTGTTTCGGGTGTGGTTCAAAAAACAATTAATGCCACGCAAGTAGTTTTGCCTTTAGGCGATGCAACCGAAATGGCACGCTATTACCGCGATAACCCGATTCAATACACGCTTGAACAGCCGGGGACGACCTTACTTGTAAAGGTGAGTGATACCGCCGATATAGAAAAAGTGGCCGAAGAGATTCGGGCGGCCGGGTTTAGCACCATTACCCCGGACGAACTGCTTAAAGAAATTAACAATATCTTTTCAATTATCCAAATTGGTCTAAGCGCCTTTGGCGTGATTGCCTTAATTGTTGCCAGTATCGGGATTATTAATACCCTCATGATGTCTATTTACGAGCGTACGCGAGAAATTGGGGTTATGAAAGCGGTTGGTGCCACTAGGGGTGTTATTCGCTTGCTGTTTACGATGGAAGGGGCTGCGCTTGGGCTTATCGGCGGTGTAGTGGGCGTTGCCATCGGTTTTGCTGCCGGTAAAATATTAAATGTCGTTGGCAGTTATACATTCCTTAGCGATTACCCCACATTTGAGATGTCGGTATTTTCCGTTCAGCTGGTGTTAACGGTGGTTGCGATAACTACAGCGATCAGTTTGATAGCGGGGCTGTATCCGGCAAACCGTGCCGCTAAACTAAATGCGGTTGATGCTTTACGTTACGAGTAAGTTAAGCCAAACCTTCCAATCTGTCAACCACTTCATCAATGGTGGATTGGTCGGTTGAGGCGCCGGACGTGACTCCGACGGTCTCTTTTCCTTTGAGCCAAGCGGGGTTAATTTCGTCGGCTGTTTCCACGAGGTAAGTCGGGGTTACGGTTGAACAAAGCTCAACCAAATGGCGGCTGTTGGCGCTGGTGTGCCCGCCGACCACCAAAACAAGGTCGCATTCTTTGGCCAGTTCCAGCGAATTGATTTGCCTTTGGCGGATATCGTGACAGATAGTATCAACCACCCGTAATTCGGCATCTTTAAAAGCCGGTGAAACCAAGAGATTCTTAATAAAATCGGCAAAACTGTCCAAAATTTGAGTTGTCTGGGCAAGCACTCCCAACCTGCGCGGCAGGGTACCGTTTGCGATAAGCAAGTCAACGTTCATGGTAGCGATGCCGCGTCCGCCGGTTCTTCCCAAAATCCCTTTTACTTCGGGGTGTTCGGCATCCCCGAAAACAATTGTAAAAAAGCCGTCCTTAGCAAATCGCTCAGCGGTAATTTGCGCGCGTTTAACAAAGGGGCAAGTGGTATCGATGGGGTCAATTTGCCGCATTTTGATATCTTCGGCTACCTCGGGGCTGATGCCGTGGGAACTGGTAATTACGACATCCCCCTTAACATCGGTAATATCTTTTACAACGGAAACGCCTTTTTGGGCCAGTTTGCGCAGTACCGGCTGATTATGGACAATCGCCCCCAAAGTTTCCACGTTTCCGCGTTCTGCGGCGACACGTTCGACAATATCTATGGCGCGTCGGACACCAAGACAAAACCCGATTCCTTCGGCACGTTTAATCTGCAACTTCTGTCCCCTTATATCTTGTTATTTCTGATTATAGCGTCAAGCCCAAGATAAGACAATTTTTTTCATTACTTATCTTAATATAGGTTGTATCCGTTAAATAAAAGTGCTATTCTGAAACCGGAAGGAAATTATTGGAAGTGGCCGATATGAAAACATTAAGATTAATTAAAGCTGTTGGTATTCTTGTTGTTATGGCTTTTCTGCTCATGCCTTCTTATGCTGTTTTTGCACAAGGAAAGGAGGGGCTGGTTATCAGTTATGCGGGAGGAGGTTATTACAACGAAATAACCCCCGGTGAAACGATTTTGATATATGTCGAGGCTGCTAACTACAGCGACGCAAATACCTCCAATATCCGCTTTTCTTTTACCGCATCGGAAGATTGGGAGATTGAATTTAGCCCGTCAAATATTGCTGCTTTAAGCGCTAATACCTCTCAGGTTATTGAAATGAAAGTAACGGCGCCGCGTCAATTAAAAACGGGGGATCATTTTATTACGGTTGTCGCCGATTCGGATATCGGCCGCAAAGTAATGAGCGTCTATTTATTTACTAAAGAAGGTAACGTGACATGGGTTTGGATTGGCGCAGTCGCGGGGCTTATTACCTTAATTGCGTTTATTGTCGTTTACAGGGTTTTCGGCAGGGATTAACATTACCAAAAAGGAGAACAGACTATGATGATTGAAAAAGTTCACGAGCATATTTTGGGCGAATTAAACGCCAATACACGTACCGATACCATTTTTGTACTTACTGCCATCCTTTTAAATTTGATAACGCTTGGCATAAATTCCGGGTTGGCTTCGGGGAGCGGTGACGTTACAAATACAATTGTGATGTTTACCTTTGTCTTCTTAATCCTTGTGGTTAATTTTGTTGTTGAAGTGGGTCTAATCAGGGGCAGGCAAATGCGGAAGAAGCTACTGGACGGGCTGATGAAAATGTATAAAGATCAAGGTGTTGACGGATACTACGATCCCTCAATGCTCGGTGATTACAAAACCAGATATAACCTTTTTATGCTAACGGTATTGGTTACCGGTTTAATAGCAATCTTTATTCCCTTTGTAATCAGATAACTTAAATTTAACGGGTTTCATTTTAGTAAGCGCCTCTTGATTCGGGGCGCTTTGCTATTCCCTTATCGTTTTTAGAGACAGCAAATGGATTGTTACCCCGCCGGCAATTACAACCAACAGAATTCTAACTGCAAGCAATTCAATAACAAAAATTGCCGTTGCCGCCATGACTACCCACATTAAACTGATAACGTAAACCTTTAGTTTGAGAGGGATGCCCCCTTTTTCGCGGTAATCCCTGATGTACTTGCCGAAGTAGCGGTTATTAATAAGCCAGCAATAAAAACGCTGCGAGCTGCGTATGTAGCAAGCGGCTGCCAAAAGTAAGAAGGGGGTGGTCGGGAGGAGGGGGAGGAAGATACCTAAAAAACCGAGCGCAACAGACAAGGTGCCGACTGCAATCAATAAATATTTTAACCAGCCCTTCGTTTCTCGGCATTCCTTAACGTTAGGCTTTTCCGAATTCTGTTCCATTTTTATCTTTTTTTAAGATTCAACTTCAAGGCTAAAATCAAGTGATTTGGCCGAATGAGTTAATGCTCCTATCGAAATATAATCTACACCGGCAAGCGCCGCTTCTCTGATATTATCCAAATTTATGCCGCCGGAGGCTTCCAGTTTAACCTTTCCGCCGGAGGCTGCCACTACCTTTTTCATATCTTCCGCATTCATATTATCAAGCAGGATTATATCAACATCCGTTTGTAGCACTTCCATTGCATCGTCTACGTTATCAACCTCAACTTCGATTACGGTGTTGCTGTCGCTGTTTTTACGGGCTTTTCTGATAATATCGGTTAATGTTGTCCCGTTTTTTCTTAAAAAAGCGAGGTGATTATCCTTAATTAAAATCCCGTCTGCCATATTGAGGCGGTGGTTCTCGCCGCCGCCAACGGTTACGGCATACTTTTCGAGTAAGCGCATGCCAGGCAGAGTTTTACGGGTATCTCGAATAATCGCTTTGGTTCCTTTAACCTTTTCAACATAACTTGCCGTTATTGTCGCAATTCCGCTTAAATGGCTCAAAAAGTTTAAAACGGTTCTTTCAGCAACAAGGATTTTCCTTAAATTTCCTTCAATCTCCGCTATAATGTCGTCTTTTTTAATGTGTCCGCCTTCATTTTGCAGTAAGTTGACCCTGATTGTCGGGTCAACGGTGTGCAGGATTGGCAGTATAATATTCACGCATGCCAAAACCCCTTCTTCTTTGGCAATAATAAAAGCGGTGCCGGTTTGGTTTTCGGGAATAATGGCATTACTGGTAATATCGTTCTCGTAATCGTCTTCTTCTAAAGCCAGTCTGATAATGCTTTCAATTTGTTCTTGCGGCAGTTTATTCATTACACTGCTCCTGTGCATCTATAGTTATAATTATATGCCTTAGCCACTCCTCCGAGTGCTTGGGAAAATCGGTGCGGTAATGGGCACCGCGGCTTTCTTCTCTTAATAAAGCGGCCTCAGCCATTAATCTGCCGGTTGTAATTAAATTTGCCAGTTCAAAAGATTGACGGGTTGTCGGTTGCGGCAGTGATTGCTCCCAGGAACCTAAAATATTTATTGCTTCTTTTAACCCTTCTCCGTCTCTTACAATACCGACATTATTCCAAAGCAGGTTTTGAAGCGCTTCAAGAGTTAGCTGAGGGGTATCGTCTGCCGGTTTTCCGCGTCTAAGTTTATACCGGATATCCTCGCTGGGCAGATTGGAAGCGAATTGGGTTTTAATCTCTGAGCCGGCTCCTTCTTCGATTCGTCTAAAAATACGCTTTCCGATAATCATAACTTCGAGCATTGAGTTTGACGCTAATCTGTTGGCTCCGTGCGCCCCTGTTCCGGCACACTCACCGGCGGCAAACAGGCCGCACACGGAAGTTTCACCCCAGCTGTTTGTCCTTACCCCGCCGATCATATAATGGGCGGCCGGTGCTACCGGTATTGGGCTTACGGTGATATCCAGCCCTTGGTCTAAACAGAATTGGTAGATATGCGGGAAACGCGTTTTGACGCGCTGTGGCGGTAAGTGGGTAACATCCAGGAAAACATTATCCTGTTTTGTTTTTTGCATTTCACTAAGGATACTGCGCGCAACCACATCCCTGGGGGCCAGTTCGGCCAGAGGGGCATAGTCCGTCATAAACCGTTTCCCGTCTGCATTGCGCAGTATTCCCCCCTCGCCGCGTACCGCTTCGGAAATCAAAAAGGGAGCGATGCCGGGAATACGCAGGGCGGTGGGGTGGAACTGAAAAAATTCCATATCGGTAAGCTCGGCACCGGCTTTTAGGGCAAGCGCAATTCCGTCTCCGGTTGCAACTTTGGGGTTGGTGGTATATTTAAAGAGCTGCCCTGCGCCACCGGATGCCAGTATCAAATAGCGGCATCCGAATTCTTCGTAGCACCCCTTTTCGCAATCAAAAACTTTAATGCCCTTAACACAGTTTTGTTCGGTAATAATCTCGGTTGCCATATGGTGTTCGAGTACCGGTAAATTAAGTGTCCGCACCACTTTGGAAAGGGTGATTTCGATATGCTTACCGGTAGCATCGCCACCGGCATGCAAGATGCGCGGGATACTGTGAGCCGCTTCCAATGTCAGCGAGATTTCACCGTCTATGGTATCAAACGGCACCCCGAAGTTAACCAAGTCGGCAATTCGGTCGGGGCCTTCCTCGGAGAGGATACGCACCACTTCTTCGTCACACAGGCCGTCTCCGGCAATCAGTGTGTCTTTGTAGTGTAATTCGGGGGAATCATCAACGCCGATGGCAGCGGCAATTCCGCCCTGGGCATGGCGGGTATTGCAGTCCTCGATACTGCCTTTGGTTACTATTAGAACACTGCCGTACTTGCGTGCGAGTAAGGCACAATACAAACCTGCAATACCGCTGCCGATTATAACATAGTCATACGTTTTTATGGTGCCACCCCCAAATCAAATCATTAAAGCTGTGGAATGGAGTATGGCAAAGGAAATTATTTTGCCTCATCAGGCTGCTTACCGGAAATGGCGCTTTTGGCCATTCTCAGAAGTTCACCGGATTCAACTTTAATTACATAGCTATCCTCCCGGATGCTGTCAATCCTGCCGTAAATACCGCCGATTGTAATAATTCTGTCACCGACTTGCAGGCTGCTAAGCAGATTCTGATGCTCTTTTTGTCTTTTGGTTTGGGGTCTGATAATCAAAAAATAGAAAAGAGCAAATAGCCCCACCATAATAAGAATCATGTAGAGCGAACTGCCGCTTCCCTCGCCGGATGCCGGAACACAGCTTGAAAGCAGCCCTACACCGAAAATAGCGGATAGCCCCAATAACGAAGCAACAATTTTCTTTGTCATTTTTAACTCCTTAAATTTAAGATGTTTTATGTTACTAAAATCCCTTGTAACGACCAAGGGCTCGTTTTTTCAATTTTAATATTAACCAATTGTCCAAGCAGGTTATTGTTGTGGTTGAAGAATATTAGTTTACCACTTCGGCTTCTTCCGTGCCACTTTCCCTTCTTGCGGCCCTCGACTAAAACCTCGATAACACTGCCTTCAAGTTCGGCGTTTATTTCCGCTGCAATTTGCCCCTGCAGCTCCTCAATGATGGCGACACGCTCTTTTTTGGTTTCCGGCGGTATGTCATCCTCGTATTCGCGTGAGGCGATTGTTCCCGTTCTGGCCGAGTAAGCGGCAATATGAGTATTATCGAACCTTAATTCTTTTAATAAACGAACCGATGCGTTAAATTGCTCTTCGGTTTCCCCCGGGAACCCAACAATCAGATCGGTACTGATTGCAATATTGGGGGCTTTAGCACGAATACGCTGCACTAAATCCCGATATTGGGCGGAGGTGTATCCGCGGCGCATAGCCTTTAAAATTGCGTCGTCTCCGGCTTGCACCGGTAAGTTAATCTCTTCGCAAACCTTATCAAGCCCGGCAATAGCATCAATCAGCCGCTCGCTCATATCTTTGGGGTGATTGGTTAAAAAGCGCAGCCTTGCCAATCCTTCTATTTGGTTTATTTGGGCTAAAAGATAAGCAAGGTCGGGTTTATCGGGCAGGTCGTGTCCGTATGAATCCACGTTTTGTCCGACAAGTACAATTTCTTTGGCGCCTCTGGCAACCAGCGTTTTAGCCTCGTTAACTATTTCATCTACCGGACGGCTTTTTTCCCTGCCTCTGCGGTAGGGGACGATACAGTAAGAACAAAAGTTATCGCACCCCTGGATGATATTAATAAAAGTGCTAACGTCCGGTTTTAGAGGGGTAATATCCGTTATATCGGCTTCATCTTTCCAAGGGGGCATTCCCCCGGCTTTAAAGAAATAATCAATAAGCGGAAATCTTTTTTGCAGTTTGGAGATGTCGGAATCCACGAGACACCCCGTTAAAGCAATTTTCAAATTCGGGTTATTTTTCTTTAACGATTTTAAGGTGCCTATTTTACTGACAACTTTATTTTCGGCACTCTGGCGGATAACGCAGCTGTTTAAAATGATTAAATCTGCTTCTTTTGCGGACGCAGTCGGACAGTAGCCGGACTGTTCAAACAGACTGGCCAGCCTTTCGGATTCGGCCTTGTTCATTTGGCAACCTATTGTCCAAATATGATATAGAGGCATAATTGTTATTTAACTCTTAATATAATTTTTAGCGGGAAAGGATTCTATCGTCTTATCTGTAATCGGATAGCCTTTACCGATAAATCCCAAACACTATTTATTTCTTAAAACCGGCAATTTGCCCAGTTGGTGCATACATACCGGGTAATCGGTAGGGGGGTTTGCAACTTTTTTAAAGGATACTTTAATAGAAAGAGATTGGAGGTATTATTATCCGAAAGCCTTTCGGTTATTGTTTTCTTTCCGAGACAGCGGTTTTTACTTTTTAATTCCAAATTCCCTTCGCAACCAAGGCAGATAAAATCCGAGGCGGGCAATGTATCTTTCTGCACACGCAATTTATTGATAAACCCCCGGCTGTTTGAGAAGAGCTTGGATAATTATTGCCCAAATCCGTATTAAATACCGGATTTACAGCAAGGGAGTTTTATTTTATAAACATTCCCTAAAGCAGGCTGGCGGAGGGGGAGGGATTCGAACCCTCGACCCCGGTTTCCCAGGGTAAGCGCTTAGCAGGCGCCCGCACTCGACCACTATGCGACCCCTCCGTAGAAGCAGCATATTTTTAATATAGATAATATAGCATAATCGGAATGATTGCTCAAAATAACGGAGGGTTGACCGTTTTTATTGCAACGGATTTAACACACGCCCGATAAACAGTACGGAACCGGTATCAATATCGCGAATAAGGAAAATAAACGAGTGGTCAATATTGATTTCGGTTGTTTCAAGCGGCATGGAAGTTACCCCGATAATTACCGCTGTGGCAGCTGCCGCTTCGGTGCCTTCTTCATCAACGGAAACAAACGCTTTATGGACAACATCGCCGATGGCAAGACTGATTTTATCGGTAATCCCCGAAAAATCGGCGTTATCGGAGAAGGCCTCCGGCATTCCCATTGAGATTAAAGACTTCTTTAAGCCGAAATCGGATTCAAATTCGAATTTAGGCATTGTGAGGTTAACTTGTGACCGCATCAGGTTCCCGAGAATCTCATCTAAGAGTTCCGGCGAGAGGGAATTTTCAATTTCACCGAATTTACCCTCCTTCGGCATTATTATAACCATCGACATATTATAGGTATCGTAAAGCATTTCGATTGCCGTGTAGTTATTTTGAACGGTACAATCGAATGTATTGTGTTGGTGCATCATCGGGACCGTAATAACAGTGCCGTCTGGTAAATGGAAAACACCGTCGTAAGTTGATTCCTTATCAAATTGGTGCAGCCAAGCGGCTTTAAAATAGATTGCATTGGTAATTACCAGGCGCGTTAGTTCGTTAATTGTCCCCTCAGGGATTAAATCCTCAATTTTGCCTTTCGTTTTTTCGCTCACCCACTTGTTAATGATTTGCCGGCAGGCTTCGGGGTCGTTTTCGTAATCCAAGAGCCTGATTCCGGCATCGTAATTTTCGGCCAGTATATCCAAAAAGGTTTCTAAAAATTCAAAACCGAGCTGCCCCCATGTGGCATTCACGATATTAAGTTCAAAACCTTGCGACAGGCTGCCTGTTGGAACTTTACCGCGGTTGTTGAGTTCAACCGAGAGTTTGTTGAAAGCGTTATGCAGGTCTTTATCTGCCAATAAGAAGTTTAAAGTGGCGGACATCTCATCCTTGGTTTGTCCGTTAGCACCGGCATAAGTCATTGCCAAGGCCAGTGAAATACTAAAGGGTGAATAAAAGAAGTTACCTTCTTTTTGGCTGTTAAGTTCTTTATAGAGGTCAAAAGCAAACCTATTATTGCCGTCTACAAGCGCTTCGAGCACCGAATCGCTTATCTGCGGCGAATTATTATAAGCTTTGTCTGATTTTGCTTCGGCACCGTAAACCGTTACCGGGGCACATGAAATATTACTTAAAATCAATACTATACTCAGCAGTAAAAAAATAAACCTTTTCATAACAGCCTCTCTTAATTTAGCTTTCCCAATAATTATAACGCAGAAACCTATTGAGGGTTAGCTATTGGAAGTAAATATTTTTTAAAACCGCTAAAAATTATGATAATTTTATCTTAAAACAGCGCTATCCAGTATCAAAAATTGTCGATATGCTAATCCTATGCTATTATGAGCACGATGGAAATAAATATTCTGATTGATGAAGGTTTTGAGGGTTTTCTTAGCGAAGATTGGCTGCGTAAAATAATTGAAGCCACTCTTAAGGCCGAAAATGCCGGTGATAATATTGAAATGGGCTTACTGATTACCGGGCAGGAACAAATCCAACAACTCAACAAAGAATACCGTCAAATAGATAAACCGACCGATGTTCTCTCTTTTGCGATGGAAGATGAACTCCCCTCCGAAGAAGATGACGATTTTGTTTTTGTTACCCCCTCGGATGGGGTTAAGCACCTCGGAGAAGTGATTATCAGCTATCCGCAGGCTTTTATTCAAGCGGAAGAACACGGGCATTCCGTAAAAAAGGAAGTAATTGTGCTTCTTGTTCATGGTGTTTTGCATCTTTTGAGGTACGATCATATAGAAGACGATGAAGCCGAAACAATGGAAGCGCGTGAAAAAATAATTATCTCATCAATCGCGGAGGATTTGGAATGAGGGTTTTGGGTTTAGCCGGCAGTCCGCGCCGTGACGGTAATACCGATAAATTATTATCGGAGATTTTACGCGGTGCTTCCAACAGCGGCGCCGAAACAAAAACCGTTGTTCTTAGCGAGCTTAATATTGCCCCTTGTGAAAGCTGTGATTTTTGTTTTGCGGCCGGGGTTTGTAAAATCAACGATGATATGCAAGATATCTATAAAGAATTAATGTTAGCGGATAGAATCGTTTTGGCTTCGCCGCTGCATTTTATGGGGCTAACCTCTCAAACCAAGGTTATGGTTGACCGCTGCCAATCGTTGTGGGCTAAAAAATATAAATTACGAATCCCCCCGCTGGGTGATGACAGAATAAGAAAAGGCTTTTTTGTTTCGGTGGGCGGGCAGAGATTACCGAATCTTTTCCATCCGGCAATCGCAACGGTTAAATCGCTTTTTGTTAGTTTGGATGTTGAATACACAGGTGAGTTGGTTTTTGCCGGTATTGATAAAGCCGGAAATATCAGCTTGGAACCCGGGGCTTTAAGCAAGGCTTACCTTGCCGGGCAAAAATTGGCGGAGAGTTAGCAAGTTTGTTTTGCTTGCCTGGTAAAAGAAACTACCAAAACCAATAATAAAGCCCACGATATTAAGATGGCAATCGACAGTATCCCCGAAAGGTAGAGCCCGGGCGGCGCTCCCATTCTAAAAAGACCCAAAGCAACAAAGATATTATAGCCGTAGAGCGCATTAAGTACTATATTTCCGACGGCAAAGACTATTAAAAAAAGAGCCATTGGCAGGGGATAAAGTACGATTTGCCATATCGGTGATGAATTCCTTGCCATACGTGACCAAAAGAAACAGCGTTTACCTGCCCATAGTTGTTTAAGCAGCCACACCAGATAGATTATCATGCCAATAAATAGTACGGTAATCGGGAAAAGAATGCCGGTTGCCAGCGTGTCCAGTGCTTTCCAGTGTGCCCACCACGGTACATTCATCGAATTCAAATCCAACCCCAGTAATGTATTGGCAATTTTGGTAGCGATATCATGGTTATTGGTGCTAACCTGTCCGTTAACCAGTACAACAATTCCGGTATTATAGTCGGGAAGCAGTAACATATCCGTTGTAAAGTTGGGGGTATCTCCGCAGTGGAAATAATAAAGGATATCCGTGTAGCAACTGATACTCCATCCCATTCCGTAAGCCATTTTCTCGTTATTATCCTCGTAGATTACGGCTGTTTTGTGTAATTCATTGATAGCATCTGCCGGTATGATTTGTTTACCATCTAAAACCCCGTTATTTAAATTAACCATTAGCCATTTCCCCATATCTTGGGCAGATGACATTACCCAGCCGGCTGCCCGGGCGCTTTTCATTGAAGGGATATTGCGAACAACTGTCTTACCGTACAATGACTGATGCCCGTCGGCTTTGCCTAATTTCTCAGCCTTATTCGGGTCGGCCGTGGTACGGTTCATACCGAGGGGTTTAAATATATTGACATCCATAAATTTTTCGTAGGTCATCCCGGATTGGCGTTCGATTAACGCCCCCAACAGGCAGTAATTTAAATCAGCGTACTCAAAAACACTGCCCGGTTCATTATTTAATCGCAAGTTATTCAATGAAGCCAGCAAGTCTTCGTAGCTGTCGTTGAAGATTAGAATTTCGGTAAGTATTCCCGGGATTCCACCGGTTTGATTAAGAAGCTGGCGGACGGTAATATCCGCCCCCCGAGGATCGGCAATTTGAAAATCAGGCAGGTATTTCTGTAACGGTTGGTCGATATCAATCAGCCCCTGGTCTTCTAAAAGGAGCACAGCAAGGGCAGTAAACGATTTTGTTAGCGATGCCAAGTCAAAAAGGGTAGCGGTTGTTAATGGTTCGTTGCTTTCGACACCGGCGACTCCGTAAGCTTTGCAATAGAGGATTTTATCGTTTTGCACAACTACGATTGAGATTCCGGGGATATTTTCCTCTTTTTGAATTCCTCCGATGTATTTGTCGATAACCGTATATCCGGCAGACATTTTGTTGGTTTGCGGTTCCGCAGCACCGGCGCACCCGGGCAGGAAAAAAAGAAAAAGGCATACAACGGCAATCAGGCAGAATATTTTTTTATGCTGCCTTTTAAATGTTCGATTGCCTAAATAATTTGATGACATATGAAATGTCCAATCGAGTTTTAGATTTTAGAGTTTAACGGGCAAGTCCGACAAGTTTACCCACGTCTTCAAACCCCTTTTTTAGCATAAAGCTTTCTATTCCGCTTATGATTTCAATAGGAGTTTGGGGGTTAACAAAAGTAGCTGTTCCCACTTGTACGGCGGTTGCCCCGGCCATTAAAAACTCGATAGCGTCATTGGCTGTTGAGATCCCCCCGCACCCGATAACGGGAATCTTAACCGCACCGGCTACCTCGTAGACCATTGAAAGCGCCACCGGTTTTACGGCAGGCCCCGAAAGCCCTCCCGTTACGTTAGCCAAAAGGGGTTTCATTTTATTGATATCAATTGCCATTCCTCTTAAAGTGTTAATTAAAGAAACGGCATCCGCACCGGCATTTTGAGCGGCAAGGGCAATCCTTTTAATATCGCCTACATTGGGGGTTAATTTAACAATCACCGGTAAGGTTGTGGCTTTGCGCACGGCAGATGTTACTTCGGCGGCGGAATCGGGGTTTGTGCCAAATTCAACGCCGCCCGCTTTGACATTGGGGCAGCTGATATTAACTTCCAAACCGCTAATCCCCTCTACGTTATCCAGCAGTGCTGCCAGATTTGCATAGTCGCTAACGGTTCTGCCGGCAATATTAACAATTACCGGCACCTGCCATTTTGCCCATTGAGGCGCTTTTTCCGCTATTAGGGCATCGGCGCCGATATTTTGTAAGCCGATTGCGTTTAACATCCCGCCGGCGGTTTCACAAATACGGGGCTGTAAGTTACCTTCCCTCGGTTCAAGTGTTGTCCCTTTACAGATAATCGCCCCCAGCCTTTGAATATCGATTAAACCATCGTATTCATCGCCGTAACCGAACGTGCCGGAGGCGGTTATAACCGGGTTGGCAAGAAGAAGCCCGCGTTTGTTTTGGGGGGCAAGCTGTACTGAAAGGTTCAAAATACACCCTCGCTTGTTTTTAACTGATTATAAGCTACATTTTTTGAGATGGCAACCTTTTAAGCGACAACAATTTGCGGACGGAGACTACCAGTGCAAATACAATAACGCCGGTAATAATTATGGTTGCCCCGGATGCTAAATCCAGCCAATAAGAAATCATTAAACCGCTAAACGTAAAAATAATACTAAATAACACCGAAAGCGCCATCATCTTTTTCATGTCGTATGTAAACTGACGGGCAAGTGAAGCGGGAATGGTTAGAAGAGCGATTACCAAAATAATGCCGACAACGCGAATCATAACAACAATTGTCAGCGCAATCAGACAAAGCATTGTGAGATAGGTTTTTTCGGTTGGCATACCGATAACGGTGCTGTATTCCTCATCGAATGAAACCGCCAGAAATTCCTTAAAAAGAAGGACAACAACGCCGATAATAACAACATCGAGCGCCAAAATTAACAAAAGTTCAGAATCGGGTACGGTTAAGATATTTCCGAAGAGGTAACTGAAAAGATCGGTGGTATATCCCGGGGTAAGCCCGATAAAGATGGCCCCCAAAGCCATACCGGTCGCCCATAAGATACCGATAACGGTATCTTCGGGGAGTTTGGTTTTGCGGGTGGTCAGCCCCATTGCAATTGCGGAAATCAACCCGAACCCGGTAGCGCCCAAAACCGGGCTGATACCGAGGAAGTATCCCAAACCGATACCGCCGAAAGAGGCATGTGCGATTCCGCCGCTAATAAAAACTATTTTTTTGGATACGACGTAGGTGCCGATAATCCCGCAAGCGATTGATGCCAACAGCCCCGCCAGCAGTGCGTTTTGCATAAAATGGTATCCGAAAATATCAAACATTACGGATGCTCCTTTAGAACACGGTGCGGCACGGTGCCGTGAGCGATTAAATGAATCGGACAATGATAAGTGCCTTCCAGCACTTCGTGGGATATCTCTTTACCCCCGTGATAAACCAAAGTTTGGTTTAAACAGGCGATTTTATCGACATAAACCGAGATAGCGGAAATATCATGAGACACAAGAACAATTGCCATTTCCTGTTGTAAATCTTTAAGGAGTTCATAGAGTTCTCCTTGAACTTTGGGGTCCACGCTCTCCATCGGTTCATCCAAAAGCATTAACTTAGGGGTAGATGCCAGAGCGCGAGCGATAAAGACCCTTTTTTGCTGCCCGCCGGACAGCTCGCCGATTTGGCGGTTGCGGTGTTCAAGCATACTTACTTTTTCAAGGGCTTCTTCCGCTTTCTTTTTGGCGGCAGGGGAATAGTGGCGGAAAAGCCCCGTTTCTCCGTAAAGACCCATCAGCGCTACTTGCCAAACGCTAATCGGAAAATTTTTATCGAAAGACGATTTCTGCGGTACATATCCGATTTCTGAGCGGCTTTCGGAAGGGGTTTTGCCAAGTACGGTAACTTTTCCGCGCTGCGGTTTTAGAAGCCCCAGCATTGTTTTTAGCAGGGTTGTTTTACCGCCGCCGTTCGGCCCGATAATTCCCAGAAAGTCTTTCTCATAAATTGAAAGATTAACATCTTGCAATGCCGGGTGATGGTTGTAATACGCCCAAACATTTTTAAAATTAACGATTTCTTTTTCTTTGATTTCTGTCATAACTATTCAAACTCCAGCGCCAGAGAGTTTGCCGTGTCCCTCATACTTGATATGTAAGATGACGGTAACGGGTCAATGTATAATACGCTCCCCGATATCCCTTTTGCAATCGCTTCCGCGTATGATGTTGCGGATTGGGGGTCGGCGTAAACGTAATTTAAGTTATACTCGGTTGCTTGGTCAATACTATGTTGCATAATCTTGGGGGTCGGTTCTTTGCCTTCCTGTTCAATGGGAATCTGGTTCAAACCGTAAAGCGATGAAAAATAGCCAAAAGAGGGGTGATAAATCAGATAGCTGCGGTTTTGGTAGCCCTCAAAAATCTTGCCTATGTAATCATGCAAATCGTTAAGTTCCGCAATATAGTTTTCGTAATTGGCTTTATAGTAGTCCTTATTTGCCGGGTCTTCACTGATTAACCCGTTATAGATGTTTTGTACCATTTGTTTGGCATTTAACGGAGAGGTCCAGATATGCGGATCGCCGTTTACGATTTCAATTCCTTTTGAACAGTCGACAATAAGCATTTCTTTATTCATGCCGATAATCTTATCCATCCAGGCCACTTCGTAATCAACCCCCGAGCCGACTTTAACAAAGATATTCGCCTCGCTAACCGCAACCATTTGCCCGGTGCTCGGTTCATAGCTATGCGGGCTGGCCCCGGCAGGAACCATTATCGTTACTTCCACCTTATCGCCGCCAACCTGTTTTATAAAATCGGCAACCGGTGTAATTGAGGCGATTATTTTTAAAGTATCGCCGTTTGCGGGTTTGACCGGGCTGCATCCGCCGATAATAAATACCGATAACAGCGCCAATATTGCCACCGGGAGGCGTTTGAGTGTTTTATTTTTAATCATTAAGCAGCACCTTATCGGTAATCGAATTACTTTTGGGGGGTGTTTTAACATTGCAATCCGGGCATAAACCGGTAAATTCAAGGAAGTGCTCTTTAACCTTAAAGCCGGTTTCCGCGGTTATTACCGTTTTTAAATTTTCAAAATAAGCCTCATCGCAGTTGTAGTTGACAACCACACCGCAATTTGAACATAAGAGATGATGATGGTGGTCTTCGGTATTTATTTTATATTTGTTGCAATCGCCGCCGGCATGCACTTTACAAGTAAATCCTAACTCGTCCAAAATATCCAACACGCGATAGACGGTAACCATGCCGATTTTGGGATGATTTTTTCTGATTTTTTCGTAAAGTTCGGCAGGGGTTAAAAATTCGTTGTTTTGGGCAAACTCTTTGATAACAGCCAGCCTTTGCGGGGTGGCTTTATATCCGTTTTGTCGTAAAACCGCTTTAATTTTCTCACTGCTAAACTGCATATCGCAACCGAACCTTTAATTAGCCCCTAACTAACTGAAAACCTTTTCAATTACAATGTTAACAGAAGCTTTTACGGTCTGTCAATAGTTTTAGCCGAAAAACCAAGAAAGATACGATAAGTATTGATTAAGGGGTGTAAATAAGTTAAACTTAGGTTGTAAGAGAGGCTATGCAACAAAATCGGCAGGTTGCCAAATTGCTTGTAGTCTGTTTGGCTTTATGTCGGTCTAAACTGTTATCCGGATAGCTCTACCGCTTTTTGTAATACCCCCATTTATAACATACCGAATATACGGGCATATTTATATTATTGGTCTTGGATATATTAAGCAGCCTTAGAGTGATTATCTTACGGAGGGGCAGACAAGTGAATATTGCGGATTATGAACCAATGAGGCTTCGTTTAGAGGAATCTCGTCAGCGGTTGGAGGATCAGCTTGAGCAATTGAAAGCGAGCCGTCCCACCGAAAACAGGCGCGAGGGCAGTCCCTTTGGTAAACGGGAAGAAGAAGCCACCGAGGCTGCCGATTTGGAAACTCGCATGGCTCTTGAACACAGAACTGCCCAACAGCTGGCTGAAACGGAAAGGGCATTGGAAAAATTTGCCAAGGGAACTTACGGGATTTGTGAAGATTGCGGTAAGCCGATCAAACCGGAAAGATTAGAGGCTTTACCGCAGGCGTTGTATTGTATGGAGTGTAATGTCAGAAAAGCAAGAAATATCTAAATTAAGAAGTTTTGCCAAGGGGTTTCATCGTAAGGGTTCGCTCTTTTTGTGCCTGGCGCTATCGATAGTGGCGGCTGACCAGCTCACAAAATATATTGTTAAAACGAATATGGCGCTTGGACAATCCATACCGGAGAGCGGGTTCTTTCATTTCACCTATGTTCAAAATACAGGCGCCGCTTTTAGTATATTGCGGGAGCACACCTTTTTGTTATCAATATTTTCGATAATAGGTGTCGTCTTACTGCTCTTTATCGTATTTTATTTAGCGGACCGTATTGATTTTTTAAAGACGACACCGGCTAAGTTTTCGCTTGGATTGATTATGGGCGGCACCGTTGGTAATCTTATCGATAGGTTAAGCTACGGTTATGTAATTGATTTTATCGATTTCGATTTTTTTGCGACCTTTAATGTAGCCGATTCCGCAATTACAGTCGGTGTACTGCTTTTGGCCTTTTTCTATATTCGCTCGGCCGAGAACTGACGGATTTTTATGGAAGAACAAATTTATGAGCTATCTGCAAACGAAGACGGCGAGCGGCTGGATAAATATATCGCCTCGGAACTTGCTGATATTTCGCGCAGTTTTATCCAAAAATTAATCACCGACGGTAAAGTTACAGTTAACGGGCAAGTTGAAAAAGCCGGTTTTAAGCTTACCGTCGGCGATAAAATTATTATTAATGTTCCCCAAGCGGAAACCACTACCCTCAAGCCGGAGGCAATTCCGCTTAATATCCTCTACGAAGATAACGATCTCTTGGTAATCGATAAACCGGCCGGGCTGACCGTACATCCGGCTCCGGGACACCCCGAACATACGCTGGTTAACGCTGTTTTAGCGCATTTTCCGGAATTAACAGAAAGCGGCGGAGAACGCCTGCGCCCGGGTATTGTACATAGATTAGATAAAGACACCTCCGGGCTGGTGTTGGTTGCTAAAAACAGGGCGGCTCTGGCAAACCTTTCCGAGCAATTTAAATCACGCTCGGTAACTAAAATCTACTTAACGCTTGTTAAAGGGCACTTAAAACCGGAAAACGGTCTTATTGAAGCCAACCTCGGCAGAGATAAAGGAAACCGAAAGCGCATGGCCATTACCGAAGAAGGGAAAGAAGCGCGTACCCGCTACCGCGTTATAAAATATTACCCCGAGGGTTATTCGCTGCTTGAAATAACACTTGAAACCGGCCGCACACATCAGATAAGAGTGCATTTGGCGGCAATCGGCTTTCCGATTGTCGGTGACGAAACATACGGGATAAAATCTCCCTTTATTGCCCGCCAATTTCTGCATGCCCATCGGATTGGTTTCTATCTTCCCTCAACCGAAAAATATATCGAATTCAGCTCCGAACTCCCGGCGGATTTACAAGGTGTTCTCGAGAAAATATCTTAAGGCGTTTACTTTCGGTTTTAGGTCACCGATAATAATCGTGTTAGAATAAAAGAGTGGGTTTTAAAAGGCTCTGATAATGAACAACAGTGAGGTGTATGAGGAATCCGGCGGAATTATTTTGAAGTTTGCCGGTTTTTGGCGTAGGTTTGCCGCTGCCGTAATTGATTTTGCCGTAATCGCAACGGTTATCTCCGTTTTTATGCCGTTACAGCACCTTGGATATGTACGGGTATGGGATCCGGATATCTTCAGCGGCATTCCGCATTGGTTGATGTTCCCTCAACTAATATTATACAACGTACTTTTAATCGTTATTATAATCGGTTATTTCGTTATTTGTTGGGTTTGGCGCGGTCAGACGTTGGGTAAAGTTGTAATGAATATTAAAGTTATTACCCCCGACGGTTCAAACGTAACTTTCCCGATTGCCTTTTTAAGATATTTGGGCTATATCGTATCTGCGGTTCCTTTATTTTTAGGGTTTATTTGGATTGCTTTTGATAAACAAAAGCAGGGTTTTCACGATAAAATCGCCGGAACGTTTGTGGTGATTGTGCCGCAACCGAAAATAAAAGAGGCTAATCCGAGCACAACGGGTGCCGGAGTATAATTTTTTAAACATTATTTTCCCGGCTGTGATATATTATTAGTGCAAGCCGTTTGGAGTAAAATGGGTGGTTTTGGCTTTGAACAATCGGAATGTCAAAACAGGAAATTAATCCAAGAGTATTGACTGCAAACCGAAAGTTATAAGCTATTAAGGTTATGCGAGCCGAAAGACCGCCTTTTAGGTTAATGGTATAGCGCAAAATAGAATAAAAGAATATAATTACCGTAATAAGTATTTTTTATATGTGAATGAATCATGAGTAATAACATCAGAGTACGCTACGCCCCCAGCCCCACCGGTTACCCCCATGTGGGTAATATCAGGACAGCCTTGTTTAACTGGTTGTTTGCCCGTCATCACGGCGGCAGCTTTATTGTGCGCATCGAAGACACCGATGTTGCGCGTACTGTAGAGGGTGCCGTTGAGTCTATTTTGGAAGGGCTGCGCTGGTTGGAGATTGACTGGGATGAAGGCCCCGAAGTCGGCGGTAAATTCGGCCCGTATGTGCAATCGGAGCGCCTGGATAAATATTTGGCCGCCGTTAAAAAACTAATCGAGCAAGGGGATGCCTATTACTGCTATTGCACACCGGAACGCCTTGATGAAATGCGTAACGAGCAAATGAAAAATAAGCAACCCCCGGGATATGATAGGCATTGCCGTGATTTATCCGTTACCGAAAACACCTTTAAATGGATGTCGGGGATTAAAAGGGTAGTGCGTTTTCGAACACCGGTTAGCGGTAAAACCACTTTCCACGATATCATCCGCGGTGATGTAACCTTTGATAATTCCACTATCGACGATTTTGTCATCCTCAAGTCCGACGGCTATCCGACGTATCATCTCGCCAGTATCGTAGACGACAACGAGATGAAAATAACGCATGTTTTAAGGGCGGAAGAGTGGCTTTCAAGTACTCCGCGCCACCTGCTGATGTATAAGGCTATGGGCTATAACCCGCCTGAATTTGCCCATCTGCCGATGCTTCTCGGTACCGACAGGTCCAAATTAAGCAAACGCCACGGCTCGGTTTCGATAATGGAATATAAAGAGCAAGGGTATTTGCCGGAAGCAATGGTGAACTTCCTTTCGCTTTTGGGTTGGTCGTTGGACGGTAAAACCGAACTAATGACCGTTAAAGAAATTATTAAAAACTTTACGCTCGGGCGCGTTAATTCCACCGGTGCGATTTTTAACGTTGAAAAGTTGGATTGGATGAACGGCGTTTATGTCCGTAACCTTCAAACAGAAGAGTTTGCAACAAGGGTTATGCCGTTCCTTGAAAGAGATTTGCCCGCCGAGGTAAAAAGACCGCTATCTTTAGAATACGTGACACAAATTGTGCCGCTGGTTCAGGAAAGGGTTAAAAAGCTTGGTGAAATAGCGGAACTAACCGATTTTTTCTTTAACGAAAACCTCGAGTACGACCCGAATATTTTGGTTGCCAAGAAAACAACACGTGAAACAACGAAAATAATGCTTGAAACGGCGCTTGCCGAGCTTGGAGAACTTGCCGAGTTTACCGATGAATCCCTCGAGAATGTTTTGAGGCCGATGGCTGAGAAATTAGAAGTTAAAACCGGTCAGTTATTCGGAACACTCAGATCGGCAACCACAGGGAAAGAGGTTGCCCCGCCGCTTTTTCAGACAATGGTAGTGCTCGGCAAAGAGCGTTGTATCAAACGCATCGGCGAAGCGCTGGGGGTTCTGGACCGGGCCAAAGATAAAACCGTCCCCGAAGAAAAATAAACCCCTTAACGTTCAAAATTGAAAGGGCAGAGCTCTTTTTGTCCATTATCCATCTTTACATAATTCAATCGGCAAGGGATATCTTTATTTAAAGAAGATTGCCGTACGGGAATACAGAACAATTTGTCGCAAAGGAATTTCTTGGGGCAAAAAAATAATCCGCCGAGCGTCTATTTCGGTTATCGGAAAGGCTCGGCAGATTTAATTGTTATTCGTGGGATAAGTATGCTTATCTCTTGCGGTTAACAAAAGAAAATTCGATTTTCTTGCCGTTACGCTTGGTATCTTTTTTATTGACGTTTTCGATAAATCTCTGCAGCTCTTCTTTTTCTGCCGCTGTTTCTTTTTTAGTAGCCATTTGTATAATTCACCCTCTTTCTGTCAGTTAAAACATAATTATAGCAGTTTTCCTGTTACATCGCCAAATATCGTTACTTGCAAGAGTTCTCTCTTTTTGTCATCCTGCTTTCTTCTCTTGTCATCCTGAACACAGTGAAGGATCTAAGAGGTCGAGAAATATAGACTATAAGGTCACTTCAGAGTCAAAAAAGAGGCAACGTCCTACCATAAAAATCCACACCCAAACAGTGCACTATTCGCCAACTCCCAGATTCTTCGACAAGCTCAGAATGACATTATTTTTGTCATCCTGAATGAAATGAAGGATCTAAGAGGATTGAAATACAGGCTATAGGGTAACCTCGACATCAAAAAAGAGGAATCGTCCTACTATAAAAATCCACACCCAAACAGTACACTATTTGCCAACCCCCAGATTCTTCGACAAGCTCAGAATGACAATAATAGTAACGTCTTTGCGAGCGTAGCGAAGCAATCTCATATAGATTAAATTCCTTGGAGATTGCCACGTCGTTCGCCAAAGGCTCACTCCTCGCAAAGACAATAGGTGAGAGCCACGTCACTCGCCTAGTGGTTTCCTCCTCGCAAAGACATTTTCTCTCGTTCGCCCTGAGCCTGTCGAAGGGCTCAAAGAACGAGAGAGGGTGTTATCCCGAATGACAGCAAGCCCCCGCTTATAGTTTCTGGCAGTCGGGGCAGAAATAGGTCCCGCGTTGCTGAACCAATGTACGTTCCAGAATGGTCCCACACTCCGTGCAGGGTTTATTTTTGCAGTGGGCAACCTTAAATTCTCTGTGCGCGGCCCCCGTTTCTCCGTCCGGTCTGAAATAGTTCGAAACGCTGGCTCCCTTATTTTTAATCCCCAGTTTCAATACGTCTTGAATTGCCTGGTGCAAGACCTTGATTTCATTAGCCGAAAGTGTGTTTGCCGGCTTTTTGGGATGGATTTTGGAAGCAAAAAGTGCTTCATCGGCATACATATTACCGATGCCGGCAATCAGACATTGGTCCAACAACAAAGCTTTAATTGCAGATTTACGCGTACTTAGAATTTTTGTAAAGGTTTGCGGTGTAAAGGCATCGCTTAAGGGTTCGACTCCCAGTTTTCCGATAACACAGTTACAGTCCTTTACCAGTCTTATCTTGCCAAACTTGCGCGGATCGTTAAAAAAAATATTGTCACCGTTATCAAGGCGGAATACGGCGCGGGTGTAGGGTGGGGGCTCGTCTTTACCAACCATCAGCGAACCGCTCATTCTCATATGTAAAATGAGGTTTAATCCGTCTTCAAGCCCGATTATTATGTATTTACCGCGCCTGTCTATACCGAGGATTTTTTTGTTGCGGATGCCGTCAAGAAATTCTTCTTTGGAAGGCTCTTCAAGCATTCGCTCCCAGTAGAGTGCAACATCTTTGATTGTGCGTCCTACAATATAGGGCAAAAGGTCATTTTTTATGGTTTCGACTTCAGGCAGTTCGGGCATTTGTTTTCTCTTTTCTTATGCATTTATACAATATTATAACAGGAATAACTATCAATATTCCGATTGTTAATCCGGCTAAAACATCGCTTAGCCAGTGCCTTTGCAGATATAGGCGCGACAGACCTACTAAAAGGATTAATAACCCCGCCGTAATTTGAAGCGCGACACAGATTTTTTTATTTTTAATGATTTGAGGCATAAAATAAATTGTCATTCCCATTAAGGTAGATGTAAATACGGTGTGCCCGCTAGGGAAACTGTTTTGCAGTAAATCGTCTATGGGCCTCGGGCGGTCAATAAATAACTTCAAAAAAAAGCTGATAACAGCCCCAATCCCCGGTGCCGCAATTATAAAAAGCGCTTCTGTTCTTTTTCCGGCAAGCCAAAAAGCGAGCCCCAAAAGCAGACCGGCAAATATGTAATAAGGGAAATCACCAAGGCTTGTAACCAGCGGCAGAATAAAATCAAGACACGGGGCTTGCGTTTTATCTGCCCAAACGCTGACGGCAATATCGCCGGGGAAGTTTACTCCTGAGGTAGCGGCAATAACGATAAAAACAAAAAAAGCAAAAAGAGTTAAGTACGAAATACGTAATATACTCAAAAACTATTCCATCTGCGCCCAATTTTTACCGATTCGAGTAGCCACTTTAAGGGGTATGCTCAGTTTTATCGCCCCCGACATCATTTCCTCGACCAATTTGCGCATTTCTTCTGTTTCATTTTCGGCGACTTCGAAGACCAGTTCGTCATGCACCTGTAAAAGCATGGCGCTTTTAAGATTGCGTTTTGCCATTTCCCGGTCTAAATTAATCATTGCGACTTTAATAATATCGGCGGAAGTTCCTTGTACCGGCATATTGATTGCCATCCGCTCGGCGGCTTCACGTATATTGTGGTTAGATGAATTCACTTCGGGGATAAAACGCTTTCTGCCCAGTATTGTTTGAACATACCCTAATTCGCGCGCTTGTTTTTTGGTTTCTTCCATATATTCTTTAACACGCGGGTATTTTTCGAAATAGGTGCTGATAAATTTTTCGGCCTCTTCACGGCTAAACTCGGTAGCTTGTTCCAGTCCGTAACCGCTCATCCCGTAAATAACGCCGAAGTTAACGGTTTTGGCCAGCCGCCGCATGTCGGCGGAAACATTCCCTTTTTCAACACCGAACAGCCTCATTGCCGTATCAGTGTGAATATCCCCGTCGTTTGCAAAGGTTTTAAGCAGTTCCGGATCTCCCGAAAGATGTGCCAGCGCCCTTAAATCAATTTGCGAATAGTCGGCGGATAGTAATTCATATCCGGGCGGCGCAATAAATGCCTGCCGAATTTCTTTCCCCAGTTCCCCGCGTACGGGGATATTTTGCAGGTTGGGGTCGCTTGAAGAAAGCCTGCCGGTAGCGGTTTTGGTTTGGTTAAAGCTGGTATGCAGTCGCCCTGTTTTAGAGTTAACCATTTGCGGTAAGGCATCGACGTAGGTTGATCTAAGCTTGGTTAGCTGCCGGTATTCGATTATCGGCTCTATAATATCGTGCTTATCCCGCAGTTCTTCCAAAACAGAGGCATCGGTTGAATAGCCGCTTTTGGTTTTGCGTATTTTCGGGAGCTCTAATTTTTCAAAAAGGATTGGTCCCAGTTGTTGCGTTGAATTGATATTAAAACGTTGCTCCGCTTCGGCGTAAATGGTCTCTTCCAATTCGGTAAGTCTTTTACCGAGCCTGGCGGATATTTCGGAAAGGAGGTCTGTATCGAGCGCAATCCCTTTACGTTCCATATCCATTAAAATCGGCACCAACGGCATCTCAACATCGGTATGAAGTTTACGGAGGTTTTGTTTCTCAAGCTCCGCCGATAATAATTTATCTAATCTGCCGGTATTATCCGCATCGGCACAAGCGTATTTTCCGGCAACCGAAACTTCCACCTGTGACATATTAATCTGTTTTTTACCGGAACCGATTAGCTCGGTAATATCAGTCATCTCAACGTCCAGCCACTTAAAAGCCAGTGCCTTTAATCCCAATGATTTCTCGCCCAAAAGGTAGGCCGCAATCATCGTATCGGAAGTAAGATTATTAACTTTTAGATTGTGCTGTGCCAAAATCTCCATATCAAACTTGGCGTTATGCCCCACTTTTTTAATCTTCTTATCGGCAAAAATGGGTTTCAATTTTTCGATAACCGTTTCAACGGCAAGTTGCTCTACCTGTTCCCAACCGATATGCCCGATGGGGATATAATAGGCTTTCCCTGTTGCAGGGGCTAGCGAAATACCGACCAGTTGCGCGCTTAAAGCGTCTAATCCTGTGGTTTCGGTATCAAATGCAAAAAACCCTTCGCGCTTTAGCACCTCTATCATTTTATCCAGTTTTTCGATTGAGCAAACAATCTCATAATCCGTTTCGATTTTTTCGGGCATCTCAAAACTAAGCTGGGCACACCCTCCCTCTTCCGCTTTTTCATCGTTTTCCTTCGGCAAACGGGAAAGCAGTTTTGTAAACTCGAGCTCGTGGAAGAATAAAACTGCTTTATTGCGGTCGAATTTATTTACATCCGATTCTTCAAGATTAAGTTCAATCGGCATATCGGTAGCGATTGTTGCCAATATTTTACATTTCTGTGCCAGCTCTTCGTTTTCTTCCAATTTCTCGCGCAGTTTAACGGGGGTTACTTCGTTAATACGCTTATAAATGTCTTCAACGCCGCCAAAGGTTTGAATCAGTTTAACGCCTGTTTTCTCACCGATTCCGCTAACTCCGGGGATGTTATCGGATTTATCGCCCACCAGCGCTTTTAAGTCGGCAATATATTTGGGAGGGACGCCGTATTTCTCTTCAACGGTTTCGGGTTCGTATAAAATCGTATCGCCGAAAGAGCTTTGTGGCTTGGGATAAAGCACCTTTACATTGGCTGAAACCAACTGCATCGCATCGGCATCGCCGGTAACAATAATACTTTCAATACCCTGTTCGGAGGCTTTTTGGGCAAGGGTGCCGATAACGTCGTCCGCCTCGTATCCGTCCATTTCAAAAACGGGAATATTAAATGCATCGGCCAGTTCGCGTGCCCTTTTTAGCTGGGAGACAAGATCATCGGGGGTGGGGGGGCGGTGAGCCTTGTAATCCTCGAAAATTTCCTTGCGAAAGGTAGGCGCTTTGCGGTCGAAAGCAACGGCATAATAATCCGGTTTTATTTCGGTAAAAATGCGCAGCAGCATATTGGTAAAGCCGTAAACGGCTTGGATTGATTCACCGGTTTTTTTGACGGTCAGCGGCGGCATTGCATGATAGGCGCGATGCACAAGGGCGTTCCCGTCGATAAGCAGTATCTTTTTCATACTCTTATTATAACAGAGTATAGCGGTGAGTTATAAAACCCTGCTAATCTGCTTCGATTTCATCGCTTTCTGTGCCGAGCTCGGGAAACTCAAAGGTTTCTATTTGTTTCTTGTCTTTAATGTCTATTATCTTATCCAGCGGTCTCTGAAGCCTTCGTGAGCGTGTGCCTTCCAGGTTCCCGAACTCAATATGGGCCTCTTCGATTTTTTTACCCATTTTTGTCATGCTTTCCTGGAACCTTTTCCATTCTTTATCAAAATTAGCAAAAAGAGACAAAATTTCATCGGTGTTTTTTTGTAAATTAAAATTGTTAACCGCCTGCCGAATCACCGCCAGTATGGCGTAAAGTGTCATCGGCGAACAAAGGATAACCTTATTTGTTAGCGAATAATTTAATAAATCGGCATCGTTTTCCTGTATAAAATAATAGACCTGTTCGTTGGGGATAAAAACGAGGGCGTAATCCACCGTATTGTTGTTGGGGTTGATGTAATCTTCTTTTTTGGCGACTTCATTGATTCTTCCCTTAACATCGCTTAAAAACTGGCTTTTGAATCTTTGCTTATCCGTATCGGATTCGGCATCGAGGTAACAGAGGTAGTTATTCAGCGGGAATTTTACATCCATGTTGAGGATCATATTATCAGGCAATATAAACGTGTAATCGGGGCGGGTGCCCGATTCTTTGCTGGTGAGCTGTTTGTTGTAATTGATTCCCTCGATAAACCCAATCATCTGCAAGACGTCTTCGGCCATTCTTTCGCCCCATTGTCCCCTCACTTTAGTATTGGCAAGTGCGGTTTGCAGTTTATTTGTTGTTTCTTGGAGTTTACAGGTTTGTTCCGCGGAATGTTTAAGGGTTGTATTTAATGACGAAAGGCGTTCGCTGTTTGTTTTATCAAGTTCGGTAATCGCTTTTTCGACCTTATCCAGCTCTTTTTTCATTTGTTCCAGTGTTTGGTCAATCAACTGTTTCTTGCCGTCGAGCTCTTTTTCTCCGATTTCGGTATGTTTTGAAAGGGTTTGGCCGGCCAGCTTAAGAAAGTCTTCGGCATTTTGGATTAAAACCCGGCGTGAGAGCGAGTCAAATTGAGCTACCATTTCTTTTTGCTTGGCGCGGTTAATGATTAGGGTTATTACCGCTCCGATAATAATTCCCGCCACCAACCCGATTGCAAACTGTATTTCCATCACACGCCTCCGTAACTTGGATAATCTCGGTCAAACTGAGTATATTACATCTTTAGCGGGTTAGCAACGCGAAAGGTCAATGTATCGGTCTCTTTGTCATCCTTGGCTTGTCGAAGGGCGAATGAGAAAAACTGTCTTTGCGAGGAGTGAGCCGCTAGGCGAGTGACGTGGCAATCTCCAATGAATTTATCTATATGAGATTGCTTCGCTGCGCTCGCAAAGACAAAGACGGTATTGTCATTCTGAGCTTGTCGAAGAATCTGGGAGTTGGCAGATAGTGCACTGTTCGGGTGTGGATTTTAAGGTAGGACGATGTCTCTTTTTTGCTTCTGGGGCGACCTCATAGCCTGTATTTCTCGTCCTCTTAGATCCTTCACTGCGTTCAGGATGACAAGAGAGGAAGGCAGGATAACAAGTGTGGTAACTCTTCAGCCGTTCGTGGTGAGCCTGTCGAACCATAACGGCGGTCGAGCAGTAATCCCCGTTTCGCCTCGTTCTTTAGACCCTTCGACAGGCTCAGGGCGAACGAGAGAAACTGTCTTTGCGAGGAGTGAGCCTCTGGCGAACGACGTGGCAATCTAAAAGGAATTTTATTTATATGAGATTGCTTCGCTGCGCTCGCAAAGACAATCCAAATTCCGAGTACCCTGAGCTCGTCGAAGGGTCTGAGCTTGCCGAAGAATCTAGGGGTTAGCGGATAGTGCACCGTTCGGCTACGGATTTTATAGTAGGACGATGCCTCTTTTTTGATTTCGAGGTAACCTCATAGCCTGTATTTCTCGTCCTTTTAGATCCTTCACTGCGTTCAGGATGACAAGAGAGGAAGGCAGGATGGCAAAAGAGGAAGGCAGGAGAACAAACCGCAAAAAGCATTAACCGCAAATAATCATGATACGGTAGGGTATCCCTTGCTGTTCCACTCGTTAATCCCGCCCAGCATATTGTAAGCGCTCTTAAATCCCAATTTTTGCATCAGATTGATTACATGGGCGCTGCGGTTGGCGGAACGGCAGTAAACGAGATAAGTTTTGTTTTTATCGAGCCTGTCCAGTTGTGCCTCAAAATCATTGGCGTAATAATCCAAGTTTAGGGAATTTTCAATATGGCCGTCGGCATATTCGGCAGGCGTGCGTACATCCAGGATTATGAAATCCGAGCGTCCTTTATTTTCTTGAATTAAGGTGTATGCGCCTTGAATGTCGATATTTTCAAACCCCACACCGAGCGATAAATTACATGACATAACAGAAGATAAAAGGACTGCTACGCCAATCAGCCCGATAATGCCGTATTTAGTCGGTTTTTTCTTCATTAATAGTGAAATCATCCGTTTGAATCGTCTCTTTATCTACTTTTTCAACCTCAATGGTGCACTCGGTTACCAGTGCGGCAAAAGCGCCGATTGCTGCCAAAATCGGGGCGGCAAGAATTCCGATTGCGGCAACCGGTGCGCCCACCGATAGGGGAATCTCGATAATCGTTTTATTATCGTGGATAATACGCACTTTGCGAATATTGCCTTCGTGAATAAGCTGTTTTATTTTCGATACCAGCTCATCGCCGGCGACTTTAAATCTTTCACTTTTCATATGATTTTGCCTCCTTATTAAAAATAATTGAACCGCGGCATAATGTCAATATTGACCATTCGTCTTTCCTGTTAGGGCCGGCTAACGGGATAAGTTTAATTTAAGTTTAAAATCGTTGTTAGTAAGCAGTGATTCGTGATATACTTTGAACATATCGGTCAGGATAGGTGTTGATTGAAAGGCAAGGATTTATTATCGATAACCGATTTAGGCAAAGAAGATATTCAGTTGCTGCTTTCGGATGCCGAGGAACTTAAATCCAAGAGATACGATTCGTCTCTTAACGGGAAGGTACTGGCGTTGCTGTTTGAAAAACCTTCTCTGCGGACGCGTGTCAGTTTGGAAGTGGCCATGTATCAACTGGGCGGGAAGGCAATTTATTTATCTCCCGCGGAGGTTGGTCTGGGCAAGCGTGAATCGATTAAAGACGTTGCCTCCGTTCTTTCGCGCTTTGTCGATATTATCGCCGCACGAACTTTTAGCCATGAAACACTCGAAGAATTGGCAGAACACGCTTCGGTGCCGGTAATCAATGTGCTTTCCGATTTTGAGCACCCGTGTCAGGCGCTCGCCGATGTATTTACTTTGTATGAAAGAAAAGGGGCGCTAAAGGATTTAACGCTTGCCTATGTCGGCGACGGCAACAATGTTGCCAACAGCCTGATGCTGGCCTCCGCAATGTGCGGGGTAAACTTTAGAATTGCTTCCCCCAAGGGTTACAAAGTAGAAGAAAACATGTTACATTTGGCTCAAACTTATGCGGCGGGAAGCGGCGTTGAAGTTGTTTGTTCCGAAGACCCCGAAAGTGCCGTTCGCGGCGCCGATGCGGTATACACCGATACTTGGATTAGTATGGGGCAGGAAGAAGAAGCGGAAGAAAAACGCAAGGTTTTTAGCGGCTATCAGGTAAATAAAAAGCTGATGTCACTGGCTAAAAAAGACGCCTTGTTTATGCATTGTCTTCCGGCGCACCGCGGTGAAGAGGTTACCGATGAAGTAATCGACAGCGCCTCTTCGGTGGTTTACGACCAAGCCGAAAACCGTATGCATATTGCTAAAGCCTTGCTGCTTTATTTATTGGGTGGGTTGGAGATACAACTGGGTTACAGATAGGAGGGGGTTATCGATATGTTTATAACCATACTCTCGCGCAGTTGGCCTTTAATTGTTATTACGGTCGTTGCAATTGTCGGCATAATATTGCAGTGGCCTATCGAACTGATGGCCGTTATAATCGGCGTTATTTTTATTGTCGGGATAACCGTTATTGTGGTCGGTGCCCGCGAAAAAGAAATCGAGCGCAATTCGCAGCGGTTAAAAGAGCTTATCGGTTATTTTGTGCGCCGTTTTATGGTAGATTCCTCTCTATCGATTTTTGTTATTATTGATACTATTTTTAAAACGGATAATCCCAAATTATGGGAATGGGCACGCGCCTGTGATATGTCGGCTCGTGTTTTTAATACGTGGACCAGCGGCCTTGTTGCCCGTTTAGAGGCCGATAATAAAACCAACAGGTTTAATATTTACCTGAGGGCCTACACAAATGAATTGTGGACAATTAACAATCTGTATTACGAGTATGTCGAGCAATTCTGTGAGGTCGTTGAAAAGATAGAAGTGCCCGAAGAAACGGAAGAACAGTATAAAAAATTTGCGGTGGAATATAATACCTTTGTTACCCAATTTCGCGAGTTGATATCGGAGATGAGAAAAGTCGCTCGCACCGAAATTGAGCCTCCCAGTATTAAAACCGCAAGGGAAGTCGTTCCTTTTAGAGCACAGTATTCTCCGTTAAAAAATAAATAGATCTTACCTTTTAGAAGGTTTTTTATTAACCTTAGGGGAAGTTTGGAGGGGTTTTGGCAAAGCCGTTTGTAGCTATTGTCGGCAGACAAAATGTGGGAAAATCGACACTTTTGAATCGTCTGGTCGGCAAGCAGCTTTCTATAGTAAGCGATATTCCCGGTACCACGCGCGACCGTGTCGCGGCAAGCATTTCGTGGCACGAAAAAGAATTTGTGGTGGTGGATACCGGCGGTTTGGAACTTGGTTCCGATACCGGCATGTCACAGGCGGTTAACCGACAGGTTGAAACCGCTATGGAAGAGGCAGATCTTGTTCTCTTTTTGGTGGATCTTAAAGATGGGGTAATCCCTTCCGATTTTGAAATAACCGATCTTTTACGAAATTCCAAAAAACCGATTTTACTTGTTGCCAATAAAGGCGATAACGATAAATTCGCCTCCAATGCGGTTGATTTTTATCAGCTGGGAGTGGGCGATCCGCTGGTTATCAGTGCCTATCACGGGCTTGGCATCTCCGATTTGCTGGATAAGATTATTTCCTTCTTCCCCGACGCCCCCGAGCCCGATACCTCCGAAGATGTTCCTAAGATTGCGATTGTCGGAAGGCCGAATGTCGGTAAATCAATGCTTCTGAACACCTTACTGGGAGAAGAGAGAGCAATCGTTAGCGACATACCGGGCACCACCCGGGATGCGCTGGATACATCGCTTGGCTTTATGGGGCAAAATGTTATAATTATTGATACGGCAGGTGTGCGGCGACGAGGCCGCATTGACCGAGGTATCGAACGTTACAGCGTGTTACGCTCTTACAGGGCAATCGATAGGGCCGATATTGTTTTGCTTGTTTTGGACGCTACCGAGCTTCTTGCTGCGCAGGATATGCATATCGCCGGTTATGTTCAGCAAGAGGCCAAGGGCATAATACTGATTGTTAATAAGTGGGATTTAGCAATGGATTCAACTGTTGCCGCGTGCGATAGAAATATACGGGGGAAGTTGAAATTCTTACCTTACGCCCCTATAATTCAAACATCGGCTCTGTTAAAACAGGGGATCGAAAAAATAATTCCGTTGGCTTTACAAGTGCATAAAGAAAGGCACAAGCGTATTCCGACAGGCGAATTAAACAGTGTTGTTCAGCGTATATTGGCATCGCATACTCCTCCCAAAAGTGGGACAAGGCAATTGAGCTTGTACTATGTCACTCAGGCTCAAACAAGCCCGCCCACTTTTGTCTTTTTTGTTAATGATACCAGGCTTGTTCATTTTTCGTACAAACGCTTTTTGGAGAACAATTTGCGCGAAGCATTCGGTTTCGACGGAACGCCTATCCAGCTTGTATTTAAAGCAAGAGGTGAAGAACAATGACACTTATAGTAGCAAAATTTATATTGGTTGCGTTTATCGGGTATCTGTTAGGCTCTATACCTTTCGGTGTGATTGTCGGTAAACGCAGAGCCAAAATAGATATCCGCAATTACGGCAGTGGTAAAATCGGCGGTACTAACGTTTTAAGGACCTTAGGCAGGAAGGCCTTTGTGCTTGTTGCAACCCTTGATATTGCCAAAGGTGCGCTGGCGGTATTTGTGGCCGGTTTAATTGTGGGAACCGATTCGATGGCAATCGGCGAATTTGGCTATCTTGGTGTGGTTTTTGCCCAAGCCTTAGCCGGTCTAGCGGCGGTAGTCGGTCATATTTGGCCTATTTTTGTTAAATTCAAGGGCGGCAGAGGGGTGGCAACTTTCCTGGGCGGATTGGTTGCCTTATGTCCGGCGGCCGGCCTTCTTGGCGGAGAAGCCCTTATTATAACCGCCGGAATCAGCGGCTATGTTTCTTTGGGTTCGATCATCGGTGTGGTAAGCGCTTACGCCGTTCTTATTCCGCTCACAATAATTTACGGCTTTCCGATTGAATATTTGGCTTATGTTTTAATATGTACGCTGATTATAATTTTTATGCATCGTGATAATATCAAACGACTAATTTCCGGAAAGGAGCGGAAGCTGGGACAAAAGGCGGAACGCAATGATCCCCAACCTCTCAGTAATTCCCTGAAGGACTGCTAAAAATCCTTCAGTAATTGATTATGCCGAAAGTTACAGTGGTGGGAACAACTGCCTGGGGGATTACCCTTGGCACGGTGCTTGCCGGTAAGGGGATTGACGTAGCGTTATGGGCAAGGACTGAAGAAGAAGCGGAGCGCCTTCTTAAAAAGGGCCCCGATCCCAGACAGCTCCCCAATTTGGTATTCCCTCCGCAAATTACTATTACCGCTTCCCCCGAAAAGGCTTTATCGAATGCAGTCGCTGTGATGCTGGTTGTTCCCTCGCAAACAATGCGCCAAAATCTGCTTTCTGTAAAAAGCTGCATCAAAGATTCAATGCTTGTTATTAATGCTTCCAAAGGCTTGGAATACGGCTCCAATAAGCGTATGTCTCAGGTGATTGCGGAAGAACTGCCATCCGCTTGTCATCGTAATATTTGTGTTCTTTCAGGGCCTAATCTGCACAAAGAAATTCTTGCCGGGTTACCGGCTTCGGCGGTTGTTGCGGCAGAGGATGTTGCGGTTGCCAAAAAGGCGCAAAAACTGCTGACTTCACCGAATTTTGCCGTTTATACCAACAACGACATTATTGGGGTGGAGCTGGGAGGCGCACTTAAGAATATTATTGCGCTTGGAGCCGGCATGGTTGATGGGTTAGGCTACGGGGATAATGCTAAGGCGGCTTTTATAACCAGGGGTTTAACCGAGATGGCGGCTTTTAGTATGGCATTAGGCGCTAATCCTCTTACGCTTTCCGGCTTATCGGGGTTGGGGGATGTAATTGCCACCTGTGCCAGCTCTCTGAGCCGTAACCATTACGTTGGCGTAGAGCTGACTAAAGGGCGTAAGCTTTCTGAGATTACTTCGACAATGGCAGGAATTGCGGAAGGGGTTGCTACAACCGCCGCCGTTAATGATATGGCCAAGAAATTAAATATCGAGATGCCGATTGCCGAGAAGATGTATCAGGTAATGTACAATGATGCCGAAGTGAAGCAAGTTATCGGCGATCTTCTTGGAGGAAAGGGCAGGCATGAACTTTCCGGCAGGCGTTGGGATTTCAAGAGATTTTTCAGACGCCCCAAGAAAACCAACGGCAACAGTGTCTAGCGATTGCTGTCGGATTGCAGTTTTTTCTCGCCTTATTTGTAATGCCTCTCTATGAGTTCAGGATGATATTTTAATTTGTCATTCTGAGCTTGTCGAAGAATCTGGGGGTTGGCGGATAGTGCAGTGTTCGGCTGCTCTTTAAACAGTGGGACAATGCCTCTTTCGTGATTCCGAGGCGACCTCATAGATTGTATTTCCCGTCCTCTTAGATCCTTCATTTCATTCAGGATGACAAAAAGGGGAAAGCGAGATGACAAGGGGGGTAACTCTTCAGCCGTTCGTGGTGAGCTTGTCGAACCATAACGGCGAACGAATAGTAATCCTCGTTTTCTTCCCGTTCGTAGTACCCTTTGACGGGCTCAGGGCGAACGAGAGAAACGTCTTTGCGAGGAGGGAGCCGTTAGGCGAGTGACGTGGCAATCTCCAAGGAATTTTATTTGTATGGGATTGCTTCGCTGTGCTCGCAAAAACGGAGAGAGTTACTTCTTTTCACTTTCCGTAAAACTTTTCTCGAGTTCTTCAAACAGTTTCCGTTGTTGTTTGGTCAGTTTTTCGGGTGTTTTAATAAATAACCTTACCAACTGGTCGCCTTTGGAATTACGCCGCAGGTAGGGGATTCCTTTACCTTTAAGCGTAAATACCTTACCGTGTTGACTGCCGGCCGGTATTTTCAGCTTTTCATCGCCGTACAGCGTCGGTATGTCAACCTCGGTTCCGAGGGCTGCCTGTGCAACATTAACAGATAAGTCGTAAATAACATTGGTATCTTCGCGGGCAAAGAACCGGTGCGGCTTAACATCAACGGCAACATAAAGGTCTCCGGGCGGAGCCCCTTTATCGCCGACATCGCCTTGACCGTTTAACTTTAAATTGGTGCCATGATCGATTCCGGCCGGAATCTTTAACTTCATTGTATGTTCTTTTCTTTCCTTGCCGGAGCCCTTACATTTGGGGCACGGGTCGGTAATAACACTGCCCTCGCCGTTACATTTGGGGCAAGTCGTAATGTTGGTAAACTGCCCGAAGAAGCTTTGCTGGACACGTTTAACCTTTCCGCTTCCGTTACAATCGGTACAGCGAGCAGTTTCGCTTCCCGGTTTAGAACCGCTGCCGCTGCAATTTGAGCACTGTTCCAAACGGCTTATTTTAATGTCGGCATCACAGCCAAGAGCGGCTTCTTCAAAAGAAACGGTAATTTTCTGTTGCAGGTCGGCGCCGCGTCTGGCGCTTCTGCGCCCACCTCCGCCGCCAAAAGCATCAAAAAAGTCCTCAAAAATACTGCCGAATCCGCCTCCGAATCCGAAATCTCCGAATCCCTGTCCGAACGTTCCGTCAACACCGGAATGCCCGAAACGGTCATAGGCGGCGCGTTTTTCATCATCCGAAAGAACGCTGTAGGCTTCGTTGATTTCTTTAAACTGCGCCTCTGAGTTATCCCCTTGGTTATGGTCGGGGTGATACTGAAAGGCTAATTTTCGAAAAGCTTTTTTTATTTCATCGGCGTTAGCATTTTTGTTAACCCCGAGAACCTCGTAGTAATCTTTTTTTGATGCCATAATTTATTGGTTTCCGTCCTCTTGTTTGCTTAGTTGCATTTTGTTTGCTTTAAAATAAGAAGTGTTTCTTTTTAGGTCAATCCGATAATTATATACCATTAAGGCCCTGATACTCCAGCAAACACGTTGCATTTTAAAAAAAGAGGAGCGGAACGTTTTATAAAATCACAGTTCCGCCCCCCTTTGAGTTTGAGGTTAATTATACCTCGCGGAATTCTCCTTCTACCGTGCCCTCGTCATCCTTTTTGGAATCGTCTTCCGCATCTGCGGATTCGGCGCCCGGTTCGGATTGTCCGTCTTGTTGTCCGTACACAGCGGCTCCCGCTTTTTGCATAATCTCGGAAAGCTCCTGTGTTTTCGCTTTAATGTCGTCCGTATCGGAACCCTGGAGCGCCGAACGTAACGTGGCTATCTTTTCTTCAATTTCTTTCCTGGTATCTTCAGGAATCTTATCCTTATTATCGTTTAACATCTTTTCGGCACTGTAAGCCATATTGTCGCCGGTATTTTTAGCCTCTACTTCTTCTTTCTTCTTGACGTCTTCGGCGGCATGGGCTTCAGCATCGCGCTGCATCTTTTCAATATCTTCTTTACTGAGTCCGCTTGAAGCGGTAATCGTAATCTTCTGCTCCTTACCGGTGCCCTTATCTTTGGCCTTAACGCTAAGAATGCCGTTAGCATCAATATCGAAACTAACCTCAACCTGCGGGATGCCGCGCGGGGCAGGGAGGATTCCGTCTAACATAAAGCGGCCCAAAGTTCGGTTATCGTTGGCCATGGGACGCTCGCCCTGTAAAACGTGAATTTCAACGCTGGGCTGGTTATCCGCCGCGGTACTAAAGACCTGCGTTTTGGAGGTCGGGATGGTAGTATTGCGATTAATTAACGGTGTCGCAACTCCGCCCAGGGTTTCAATGCCTAAAGTCAGCGGGGTAACATCTAACAGCAATACGTCTTTAACTTCACCCTTTAGCACGCCGGCTTGAATAGCGGCGCCGATAGCAACCACTTCATCGGGGTTTACGCCTTTATTGGGTTCTTTCCCGAAGAATTGTTTAACTTTTTCCTGTACCAGTGGCATTCTGGTCTGCCCTCCGACAAGTACAACCTCATCTATCTGTGCAGGTTTCTTATCAGCATCCGCAAGCGCCTGTTTACAAGGTATTAATGTTTTTTCAACCAGGTCCATTACCAACTGCTCAAGTTTGGCTCTGGTCATTGTTATATTTAAGTGCTTCGGCCCGCTGGAATCAGCTGTAATAAACGGGAGGTTAACTTCCGCGCTTTGGACGCTTGAAAGTTCTATCTTTACCTTTTCGGCGGCTTCCTTCAAACGCTGTAGGGCAGTCTTATCGCCGGATAGGTCAATGCCTTGATCCTTTTTAAACTCGTCAATTAACCAATCTATAATCCTTTGGTCAAAGTCGTCACCGCCAAGATGTGTATCGCCGTTGGTGGATTTAACCTGGAAAGTACCGTCTCCGATTTCAAGTATTGAAACGTCGAAAGTACCGCCGCCGAGGTCATAAACGGCGATGGTTTCATCTTTTTTCTTGTCCAAACCGTATGCCAATGATGCGGCGGTCGGTTCGTTAATAATTCTTAAAACATTAAGACCCGCAATTTTACCGGCATCTTTGGTGGCTTGCCTTTGGGCATCGTTAAAGTAAGCCGGTACGGTAATAACCGCATCGGTAACCTTTTCACCTAAGTAGGCTTCGGCGTCCGCTTTAAGTTTTTGCAAAATCATCGCGGAAATTTCGGGCGGAGTGTAATCCTGTCCACCCATTGCTACTTTTACTTCGTCGTTAGCGCCTTTGGAAACCTTATAGGTTTTTCTTTTGGCGTCTTCTTCCACCGTAAGTTCGCGTCCTGCCGGTTCGTTCCACTTGCGCCCCATAAAACGTTTAATACTGTAGAGGGTGTTTCCCGGATTTATGATTGCCTGACGCTTCGCAATTTGTCCGACTAATCTCTCACCGGTTTTGCTGACTGCGACAAAAGAAGGGACGGTATTGCCTCCTTCCGACGAAGGAATGACTACCGGCTCTCCGCCTTGCATCACAGCCACTTCACTAAAAGTGGTTCCCAGATCGATTCCTATAGCCTTTGCCATGTTTTTTGATACTCCTCCTTAAAATAAGCTTAAAACTTTTACTTTTTAGATTACTTTTCACCGTTCCCGACTGTTACCATAGCCGGTCGGATTACTCTGTCGTATAATTTATAACCCTTTTGCAATTCATTAATTATAATTCCGTCTTCGCCGTTAACGTGCAGAGCGGCTTCATGCAGTTTGGGATCAAAAGCCTCTCCCTCGGTCTTAACTGCTTTAACCCCTTGGCTCTCTAAGGCGCTGTTAAACTTGCGTTCTATTAATTTTATTCCTTCTACCCAGGGTAAATTTTTTGCATCTTCCGGAACAGAACCTAAAGCCCTTTGCAAATCATCAAGCACCGGAAGAATCGCTGCCAGAAGTATTGAGTTGCCGAATTTAATTGTTTCTTCCTTCTCTTGTTCCGCACGCCTTTTGTAATTAATAAAGTCGGCCTGCGTTCGCTTCCAGTTTTCCAGATAGGTCTCGGCTTCGTTTTTCTCGTTTTGTTGAGGGTTGTCGCCGGCTGTTTCTTTCTGCATATTTTCTAAATCTTGATCCTCTGTTTTTTCACTCTGGTTTTCTTTTTTCATAATTTAATATACTCCGGACGTCAATTGTTTTTGGGGTCCTCCTTATTATTTTGAGTTTCCCCGCCGTACAGGTCGGATATAAGTTTACTCATCATTGACGACATAAAATTAATAACCGCAATAGTTCTGCCGTAGTGCATACGCGTCGGCCCAACCACCCCGATAGTCCCGGTTGCTTCATCCGGTATCCCGTAACGGCTAAGGACAACGCTGAAGTTTTGAATTGATTCAGCCCTGTTCTCTTTTCCGATAATAACTTGTACTCCGCGCTCGTTAGGCTGATTTTCAAGCATTGCTTCCATTAATTTGCGCTGTTCCACCAGTCCAATTAGATTAGATATGCGGCTTCCCGTGTTGAATTCGGGCTGGTTCATCAGATAGTAGAGCCCATCGATGTATGAATCATCGTTACTGCGCTCGTCCTCCGTTTGCATCAATTTAATGATACAATCGGTCACCTTTAGTTCATCGGGCGATAACCCGATGCGCTTTTTGGCTATCTGCAAGGCGGACAATCCGGCGTATTTTTTAACCGCTTCATCTGCCATGTTTCTGAGTTTTTCATGGGTAACCGGCTGTTCAAAGTTAATCAGCTGTTGCCTTACAACGGCTCCTCTGAGCACCAATACCGCAAGCGCCAAGTGGTCCTGCAATGAAACCAGTTCCATATGCCTAAAACGGCAGGACGGCGGTTTAGGGGTTGTCATTACGGCAATATTTTGAACTTGCTGTGCCAGTAAAGTTACCGCTAACGCAAGCCACTGCTCAATACTTTCTTCAACCTGATGGAACATATGACTTATCAGGCGTTGTTCTTCCAGTGGTAAATCGACATAGCTTAAGTTTTCAACATAAAAGCGATACCCCTTATCAGAGGGGATACTGCCGGCGGCATGGTGCGGCCGAATTATGTATCCGGCATCCTCCAAAGTAACCATTTCGTTGCGGATGGTTGCCGAGCTGACGTTCAATCCGCAATCGGTAACGACGCTTGCCGATGATACCGGCATCGCTCGAGATATGTATTGTCTGGTGATGGATCTTAATATTGCCGCCGTTCTATTGTCCAATCCCTTAACCTCCGTTAGCAATCAGGCCATTAGATTGCTAAAGTAATCATAATTTAGCATTTTAGAGGGGGATTTGTCAAGCGACTTTAACAATATTTTATAAACTTGATGATGCTTTTCTTTGCAGTCTCTTTTTTCAAACAAAAAATCGGTTGCCGCTAATTAATTTAACCTTTTTTATCCGATATGCTATGCTATATTAGTTATAAAAGCGGGTTTTACGCGGAGAATTAATGAGAATCGGGTTTTTGGAAATAGGCATAATACTTGCCGTTGTTATGGTTTTCTTTGGCATATCGCGCTTATCAAAGGCCGGCAGCGGTAATAATCAAAAATATGTAAGATACACCCCCGAAGAGGAAGCGTCTATTAGGGAGAGGCGGTTGGCGCTGATAGCGGCGCAAGAGGCCGAAGACGAAATCATTCGGAAGAAACGGCGTTCAAGTGCCAGGATGATTGGTTTGGTCCTTATAGGGTTGGGGATTCTGGCAATCTTTTATCTTCTTTTTATTATCAAGTGGGTCGCTACCAGTCCTTTATGGATATGGGGTGTTGTTGTTGTGTTTATCGGCGCTGTGATTGTATACTCGGCACGGGGTAAGTAAACCTAGTTTCGGCCGCAGACGGCCACGCCGAGGTTACACTTTTTCTTTATTACGAACAATTGATTATCAATATTATTTATATGTAAATAGGGTTGGCAGATGAAAAGATTCGGGATTGTTTATCATCCGTTAAACGAAAATGCTCCGGCGCTTGCCGTTGAGATCGAATCGTTTCTGTTATCCAAGGGGGTTTCCACTTGGCTTTGTTCGTCATGGGAGGGAGATGCCCTTCAAGAAAATCTGCCGCTAATGGATTTTGTTATTACGGTTGGCGGAGACGGCACAATCCTCAGAACCGCACAAGCTATTGTTCCGCATGCTATCCCGATTATCGGTGTTAACCTCGGAAAAATCGGTTATTTAACGGAAATAGAGCCTGATGAAGCACTGGAAAAAATAGCTTTAATACTGGACGGCGGCGGTCGAACGGACGAGAGGGCAATGTTGGAAGCCCGCCTTTTTGACGACCAAAATTGTGAAATCAGCTCATTTAAGATATTAAACGATGTTGTTGTTGCCCGCGGGGAGATTGCCCGGATTATAAACGTAACAGCCTATGTCGACGGCGAGATGCTCACAACTTACAGGTCTGACGGGGTTATTTGCGCTACCGCTACGGGGAGTACAGGCTATTCGATGGCAGCCGGCGGTCCGATATTGCATCCTCAATCCTCGGATTACTTGTTGGTGCCGATTGTGGCGCATATGAGTTTTAATAAAATACTTATTATCTCCCCCGAATCGGTGGTTCGTTTGCGGCTATCGCCGATACACAAGGCCATTTTAAGCATTGACGGGCATATCGGTTTACCCGTTGAAGAAGGGTGGTCAATCGAAGTCAGCCACAGCAAGGTAAAAACGTGTTTTCATAGGATTAACCCCAAAGGGTTTTATGCCGGTTTGGAGCAGAAAATAAAGAGGTAAATAAATGGAATACAGCATTGAAAAAGCGCGCATTACCGATGCCGCTAAAATACATAAAATGGTTAATCACTTTGCCGCTAACGGTAAAATGTTGGCGCGCTCGCTTTCCGAAATCTATGAAAATATAAGGGATTACTTTGTTACACGCTTGGACGGAGAGGTAATCGCTTGCATTGCTTTGCATATCAGTTGGAATGACTTGGCCGAAATAAAATCATTGGCAGTTAATGAAGAACACCAAAAACTCGGAATCGGAGAACAGATGGTTGTTGCTTGCCTTGAAGAAGCCAAGGAAATCGGTATTCCCACTGTTTTCTGCCTTACTTACGTGCCCAATTTCTTTGCCAAGTGCGGTTTTGAAATGGTGGATAAAAGGGAACTGCCGCATAAAATTTGGGGTGAATGTTACCGCTGTCCCAATTTCCCCGATTGCGACGAATCCGCTTTAGTGTATCGACTTGAAAAACAAGGGTAGAAAGATGATTGAAGAAACATTATCCAGCAAAACAGTCTTTAAAGGCGAAATTATGAACCTGCGCGTAGATGAAATCCGTCTTCCCGGCGGGCGTAAAAGCACGCGTGAAATCATTGAACACAGCGATGCCGTTGCTGTGATTCCCGTTGACAGAAACGGAAATGTGTTATTGGTTAAGCAATACCGCAGCGCCGCCAAAGAGGAGTTGTTGGAAATACCGGCAGGGTGTATTGAAAAGGGTGAAGCCCCGGAGGAAACCGTAAAGCGTGAATTACAGGAAGAAATCGGCTACTTACCTAAAAAATTAACTAAAATGGGCGGGTTTTATGCCTCGCCCGGCTATAATACCGAATATTTGCATTTATATTTGGCAACGGATCTGGTGCCATCCAAAAAGCATGCCGAAGACACCGAAAGTATCGAGGTTGTGCCCGTTCCGATAAAATCGATAACCGATTACATAAAGTCCGGGAAAGTGCGTGATGCCAAAAGCGTGGCGGGCATTCTGTATTATATGTTTATGAGGTAATCTTTAAACTCGCAATCTCATACGATTATTCTAATATCGCCATATTGTCTATTCAAGAAGGATTGATTTGTTGTCTCTTTCTTATTTACATCAAATTCATTCGTTCCGGCTCCAGCGTGATATCATAAAATGCCTTTGCAATCGGCGCAACTTTAAAAAAGACACGCTGTCATTTACAAAACAGGGGTTGTGTTCTCTTAGTCAAAATTCCCCGACATTTGTCTGCCGCCGAGCAGGTGCATGTGCAGGTGAAATACAACTTGCCCGCCGTGTTTTCCGCTGTTTATAACCAACCTGTAACCGCTTTCGGATAGCCCTTGTTCTTTGGCAACCTTATTGGCAACCGCAACCATATTCCCCATTAGTATATTATCGGTTGGGGCGAGGTCTGTAAGCGACGCGATATGCCTAACCGGAATTACCAGCAGATGAGCGGGGGTGAGCGGCGCAATATCTTTAAAAACAACAATCTCATCATCGCGGTAAACAATGTCACCGGGGATTTTTCCGTTTATAATTTTACAAAAAATGCAATCTTCCATAGTTAAACCTCCGTGTTTTGATAAGCTGCGCGGCTTGTTTCGTATAAATTGTTACCGCAAGTATCAACAGCAACGATAGCCGGTAAGTTTTCTACTTCCAATTTCATTACGGCCTCGGCGGCAAGTTCAGGGTAGGCGATTACCTCTGCTTTTTTGATGCATTTGGAAATTAACGCTCCGGCGCCGCCGAATGCGGCAAAATATACGGCGTTATATTTTTGCAGCGCTTGAATTACCTCGAGTGAACGGTTTCCTTTGCCGATTATGGCTTTTAACCCTTTAGAGAGCAGCTGTGGGGTATACCCGTCCATTCTATCGGATGTTGTCGGACCGGCAGAGCCGATTACTTTTCCCGGTTGGGTGGGAGAGGGGCCCATATAATAAATAGTTTGCCCGCTTATATCAAAAGGCAATGAATTGCCTTCTTCCAGCGCCTGAACCATTTTGAGGTGAGCCGCATCGCGGGCGGTATAAATAATTCCCGATATTAAAACCTTTGTTCCGGCTTTTAAATTATTGATTATGTTTTCATCGATTGGGGAGGTGATTTTAATTGTTTCCATTTTAACTTTATGCCTGCCTTCTCTTTACGGTTTTTATTGTAGGTCAAGGAATGCAAGAATTCAAATTGCAACGGAGTAGATTTGCTTTTGTTTTGATAACTTATCTGCATTTACAAGGGAAATTAGTTGGGGCGATGTTGAAAGTTGGGGTATTTAGACTAATTTACAAGCCTGACGATTTAAAATAGTCTAAATCGTCTGTTCCCGGTGTCTTATACTGTGGCATTGGATATTAACGGCAACCGGAAGGCTGGCGATATGGGTTGGCATTGTTTCGGCATGTACGGCGAGGGCGGTTGTGTTTCCTCCGAATCCCAGCGGCCCGATTCCCAGTTTGTTTACTTCTTCCAATATCTCTTTTTCCAGTTTGGCAATTTCGGGGTCAGGGTTTGCCTTACCGGTTTCTCTAAGCAAGGCTTCTTTAGCCATCAAAGCCGCCTTTTCAAATGTACCGCCGATACCGAGCCCGATTACAATCGGCGGGCAGGGGCTTCCTCCGGCTTCATTTACGGCTTTTAACACGGTTTTGATAATTCCCTTTGTGCCTTCACCGGGTTTTAGCATTACTACTTTGCTCTTGTTTTCGGCGCCGCTTCCTTTTGACATAACGCTAATTTTAATTTTGTTACCGGAGACTATTTTAGTATGAATTATTGCAGGGGTATTGTCGCCGGTGTTTTTTCTGGCTGTAAAGGGTTGGTTAACAATGGATTTACGTAAGTAGCCCTCTTTATAAGCTTTTCGGACACCCTCGTTTACCGCATCGTCCAAGCTTTCGCCTGTAACGTGAACGTCTTGACCGACTTCCAAAAAGACGATAGCGGTGCCGCAATCTTGGCAAAGGGGGATATTTTCGCTTTCGGCAATCTGCGCATTTTCGATAATGACATCAAGCGCTTCCTTCCCAAGCGGGGAGGATTCATTTTTGCGGGCGTTTTGCAGAGCAGAAAGGGTATCGTTCCCCAGTTTGTAGTTGGCTTCTACAATCATCCGCGTAACGGCTTCGGTGATTTCGATGCTCTTAATTTCGCGCATTTTTGAGTATTTCCTGTTCATATTTTCATTATGATTTAATTCTTCGAGAAACTAAGGATTGCCTTTTAATAAGGTACTACGTTTTCTTCAAGCCCTTAAAAAAATTGTGTATAAATATCAATCTGGGCTATGTTACATGTGTGTCAAATGCACTCTATTGTAATTTTTTGCAAACGCCATTGTACAAAACTTTAAATTAATTAATGCAGTAACTAGTTATATTATGATGATTATTATCGTGAAGGACGAACATATAATATTTTATATTATGTGGTTTTTATTTTATAAAATTATATAGTGTATTCTTAACTATAAATCTTCCAGCTCGTCTAAAAATTCAAAATAGTTAAATTCTGTTTCTTCATATTTCATATTATTATACCCCTCTATAGGGCTGTTACCCATTTCTAAATATTTTTGTAATCTTTCTAACAAATAATTGATATCCTCACGGTCGTCCTCATACTCATTCCAAAGCATGTCAAAATATTGTGACACTATCCAATATTCTTCTTTTTCTTTTTTACTTAACCCCGATTGCTGTAAAGCTACTTCCTCCGCATTTCTTTTTGCAGTTTCCTCCCAACCTATGACTGCCATTTTCATCAATATTGGAGCTCCACGCATATTCATCATTTCAATATACTCTCCTTTTGGTTCCCCATGATTTATAGATTTATTATACCACTAGCAACACAAAAAGGGTGTACTTTTATATAAAAATATTTAACAGGAGACATTGTAATAGAAGAAATGATGGAAGTAAGATATGATAAACATATTGATTATGAGGAGAGGTAAAGTGTCAGCTATCCGATATTATCTAATGTATCGATTAACGCCCTAACAGCCTCAGAAGATTTTTTAAGGGCGGAAAGTTCTTCGTCCGTTAAGTTAAAATCAACAATTTCCTCAATCCCGTTCTTTCCCAGTTTAACCGGAACACCGATAACCACATTGTTTAAATTGTATTCCCCCTCGAGATAAACGGCGCAAGGAAGGATTTCTTTTTTATCCGCAATAATCGCTTCTGCCATGCGGGCGGCGGCGGCGGAAGGGGCGTAAAAAGCACTGCCGCTTTTAAGCAAGCCGACAATTTCAGCCCCGCCGTTAATTGTACGGTTAATCAGCTTATCAATCGTTTCATTCGGCAAAAGTTCCGTAATCGGTTTCTTGTTTACGGTTGCCAAGCGCGGGAAAATAACCATATTTTGCCCGTGTTCACCGAGGGCATAAGATTGCACCGAAGTCATCGGGACATCCAATTCCGTAGCAATAAAACTTGAAAGCCTGGCGCTATCCAAAACCCCTGAAAGCCCGAAAACCCTGTTTCTGGAGAATCCGCTTGTTTTTAATGCCAGATAGGTCATTGTATCGACCGGGTTGGTAACGATAATTATAACGCAGTTCGGGGAAAACTTAACGATGTTTTTGGTAACCTCGCCAACAACATTGGCATTGATTTTAATTAAATCATCACGGCTCATACCCGGTTTGCGGGCAACACCGGAGGTAATAATCACAACATCGGAGCCGGCGGTATCTTTATAGTCGTTTGTACCGATGATTATGGAATCAAAACCGATAATCGGTGCCGATTCCTGTAAATCAAGAGCTTTTCCCTGAGGCAGCCCCTCAACGATATCTAAAAGTACGATATCGGCAATATTTTTGACCGCTAAACATTGTGCGAGGCTGGCCCCGACATTACCGGCACCGATAACACTTACTTTTGCTCTCATTATCCGTTACTCTCCAGTTTTTCGATTATAGCATCGGCTACTTGAGAAGTTCCGACAGCCGAATCCCTTTCTGAATTCGGTTTTAAATCATAAGTTATATTTTTGCCTTCGGCAATTACATCGGCAATCGCTTTTTCCAACTTTTCGGCGGCATTGTTTTCGCCGATATGCTTTAACATCATCACCCCCGATAACATCATCGCCATCGGGTTTACTTTATTTAACCCCTTGTATTTCGGTGCGCTGCCGTGGGTCGGTTCAAAAAGGGCAACCCCGTCGCCGATATTGGCACCCGGCGCAACACCCAAACCGCCGACCAATCCTGCACAGAGGTCCGAAAGGATATCCCCGTAAAGGTTGGGGCAGAGGATTACATCAAACTGCTGCGGTGTTTTGACCAGTTGCATTGTCATATTATCAACAATCCTATCTTCGAATTCGATATCGGGATAGTCTTTGGCCACCTCACGGGCGATTGCTAAAAATAAACCGTCCGAGAATTTCATAATGTTTGCTTTGTGAATTGCGGACACCTTTTTGCGCCCTTCTTTGCGGGCAAATTCAAAGGCGTACTTTGTAATTCGGCGGGTACCGAATTCGGATATCGGTTTAATACTGATGCCCGAATCTTCCCTGATATTTGAACCGCTTTTTTCGGAAATAAATTTAATTAGCTCTTCCGTTTGCGGTTTACCTTTTTCAAATTCAATACCGGCGTAAAGATCCTCGGTATTTTCTCTAACAATAACAACATCGATATCTTGATAGAAAGTAGGAATTCCGGCATAGCTTTTGCAGGGTCTGATGCAGGCATAGAGTTCAAGCTGCTTGCGCAGTGCAACGTTTACACTGCGAAAACCCGAACCGACGGGGGTTGTTACCGGCCCTTTAATCGCTACTTTATTTCGGCGTATCGATTCTAAAACATGCTCGGGGAGAGGGGTGCCGTATTCGTCCATAACATCGACACCGGCATGTACAATATCCCAGTTAAACCTGACTCCGGTTGCTTCCAAAACCCTTTTTGTGGCGTTACTGACATCGGGTCCGATTCCGTCGCCGGGAATAAGGGTAACATTATAAGTGTTGGTCATTTATAAAACCTCCCAAATTACATCTGAAAATCGCCGTACTTTTTAATGTACGGCATTAGCCCGCCTTCTTCCAAGATGCTTAACATGGCATCCGGTATTTTGTTGAAGGTCAGTTCGGCTCCGTTGGTTAAATCTTTAATAATTCCGCGTTTTAAATCGACTTCCAGTTCGTCGCCGTCATCAATTTTATCGGTGTCGCAGATTAAAACCGGCAGTCCGCGGTTAATTGCATTTCTAAAGAAAATACGTGCCACCGATTTGGCAAGCACCGCACTTACTCCGGACATTTTAATTACAAGCGGGGCATGTTCGCGGCTGGAACCGAGCCCAAAATTATTGCCGCCGACAACAAAATCACCCTCTTTAACACGAGAGGCAAAGGTCGGGTCGGCATCTTCCAAAACGTGCTTTGCAAGCTCGGGCAGATTACTCCTTAGATGTGCCAGCCTGCCGGGTACGATATGGTCGGTGGAGATGTTATCTCCGAATTTAAAGGCTTTCCCTTTCATTAAAGAACCTCCCTGGGATCGGTAATCTCACCGGTTATTGCCGTTGCCGCCGCTGTTGCCGGGCTGGCAAGATAAATAAAGGAATTGGGGTTGCCCATTCTCCCTTTAAAGTTGCGGTTGGCGGTTGATAAACAAGATTCGTTATCGCCCAGCACGCCCTGGTGCAAACCGAGGCAGGAACCGCATCCCGGCGGTAAAATCATAGCCCCGGCATCCAAGAGGGTTTCGGCATAACCTTTTTGGATCATCTCTTTTAAAATTGTTCTGGAAGCCGGTGTAATCAGTAATCTTGTTGCCGGATTTCTCTTTTTGCCTTTTAACATAGAAGCGGCAATCTCAAAATCTTCAATTCTGCCGTTGGTACAAGTTCCGATGGCAACCTGTTGGATTTTGGTTCCCTTTAAGTCTTTAACAAGCGCCGTGTTATCGACAGTATGCGGTTTGGATAACGTCGGCTCAAGCGTAGATACATCAATATTAACGATTCTTTCATAAGCCGCGTCGGGGTCTGCGGCAAGCGGTTGATATTTATCCCCGCGCCCTTGTGTTTTAAGATAATCTTCGGTAGTTTTATCGGCAGGGAACAGCCCGACTTTGGCGCCGGCTTCCACTGCCATGTTGGCAATCGTTAAACGATCTCCGATTGGCATCTTGTCAACCGTATCGCCGGCAAATTCCAACGCTTTATAGGTTGCTCCGTCCGCGCCGATAAACCCGATTAAATGCAGTATTAAATCTTTGGCATAAACGTGCTTTTGGAAACTTCCGCTGCAAACTACTTTTATCGTTTCGGGTACTCTAAACCAAGTTTTACCGAGCGCCATTGCAACGGCGATATCCGATGAGCCCATTCCGGTCGCAAAGGCGCCGATGCCGCCGGCAGTAACCGTGTGCGAATCCGCACCGACAATTACATCACCGGGTACGGCAATATTCTCAGCTACCAGTTGGTGGCAAACGCCATCCCCGGCATCCGATAGAATGCAGCCGGTTTTTTGAGCGAAATCTCTGAGCGTAATATGATCGGTTGATAATTGGCTGTTGGGGCTGGGTGCGGCATGATCAATAAAGAGTATCGTTTTTGACGGATTGGCCATTTTTTCAAAACCGTTATTTAAAAACTCGCGTACCGTTAAAGGCCCCGTTGTATCTTGAACAAATGCCAAATCAACAGGAGTAATAACAATATCACCCGCTCTAACATCGGTTTTGGACTTTAAACTTAAAATCTTTTCAGCCAGAGTTTTTCCCATATTCACATACCTTTCAAACAAGGAATATTTATGCAACAGTAAGCCTGTCTCTTTATCATGGTAATATTAATTACGATAAAAAGCCAGGGTTAACCGATGACAGCAAGAACATCATCACGTACGACGTGATCACCTGCTTTGAATCTGATTTCCGTCACCTTGCCCTTAACGACTGCCGGTAAATCAATCGCCATTTTCATAGCTTCGATAACAGCTACCGTGTCGCCTTCTTTCACTTCGTCGCCAACGTTGACGGTAAAGCGAATCACAAGCCCGGGCATAGGGGCAACAATGGCAGTTCCGTTAACAGGTGCGCCGTTTGCCGCCGGTGCGGAAGCGGCAGGGGGCGGTGCCGGTGCCGGAGCGGGAGGCGGCGCAGGTGTGGCCGGGGCTGCCGCTTGAGTTTGAGCCGTCGCTTGAGGCGCCTGATTTTTCGGTGCCTCCGCAGGCGTGGCAACAGGTGCCGGAGCGGCAACAACCGTTGCCGGGTCTACAAGTTTACCGGCCTTGGCCTTTGCGATAAGCTCATCTTCCCGTTTGATATCCTCCATCTTTTTGCCCTTGGTTTCAGGGGGAGGAGTTTCAAGCCCGTATTTCCATTTTAAGAAGCGCATTCCGGTAGTCGGATAAAGCGCATATGTTAACACATCGCCTAAATTGCGCGCGATATGTGCGGTATCGGCATAAGCCTTTTCCATTTCGGGTTCCAATATATCGCCCGGTCTTGATTCAATCGGTGTTTCACCGCGTTCAAATCCCTTCAAAATAATTTTCTGAATTTCGGGGGAAATGGGGACGGGGGTTCTGCCGTATAAGCCGTAAACAAGGTCTTTGACTTGTGCCGAAACAACCTTGTATCTGCCAAAAAGAACGTTCTGAACGGCCTGAATACCCACTATCTGGCTGGTCGGGGTTACAAGAGGCGGATAGCCGAGCTCTTCCCTGACCTTGGGGATTTCGGCATAAACCTCACCGATTCTTTCAAGGGCATTGGCTTCTTTAAGCTGAGAAATTAAGTTTGATATCATTCCTCCGGGAACCTGGTGTACAAGAACCTCGGTATCAATTGTCGCCATTTTGTTGGTGCCCATAAAATCACGGTATTTGGGGGCAATCGACTCAAAATATTCCCCTAATTTAACAAGCTGCTTCATATCAAGTCCGGTATCTCTGTCGGTTCCCTGTAAAGCCGCCACAAAGGGTTCTATCGCCGGGTGTGATGTTCTTAGTGCAAACGGAGCCAGTGCGGCATCAATAATATCCACGCCGGCTTCAATCGCCTTCATCATACTCATTGAAGCCATTCCGCTGGTGTAGTGGGTGTGCAACTGTACCGGAATCTTAATTTCCTTCTTTAGTGCCGATATCAGCGTATAAGCGTCATCGGGGCGGATTAAACCTGCCATATCCTTAATACAAAGGGTATCGGCTCCCATTTCTTCAAGCTTGATAGCTTTATTGATATAGTAGTCCAGGTTATAAACCGGGCCGCCCATGCGGGGCTCAGTCAGCGAATAACAAAGCGACAATTGCGCATGTTTACCGCTTTCCTTAATTGCTTCTAAAGCTGTTTCGAAGTTGCGTTCGTCGTTTAGCGCATCAAAAACACGGAAAATATCGATACCGGTTTTAGCGGCATGTTTGACGAAGGCGACTACAACATCATCGGCATAATTGCGATAACCGACAATATTCTGCCCTCTAAGCAGCATTTGGAGCGGGGTTTTGGGCGCCAGCCATTTAATGGCGGCAAGCCTTTCCCACGGGTCTTCGTTAAGGTATCTGGTAGGAACGTCAAACGTCGCGCCCCCCCATACTTCCAACGAATGGAAACCGGCCTTATCCATCTCGGCTGCAATCGGCAACATATCCTCTGTACGCATACGGGTTGCCAAAAGCGATTGGTGTCCGTCACGCAGAGTAACATCTGTAAACTTTAAAGGATTCTTACTCATAACTGTCCTTTCTTTTTATGGCTGAATTTTACTTATTTGCACATAAAAAATGTACGGATAAAAATACGAATAGTTAGGATAATAATATCACACCCTCTTTTAAGGGGCAAACAAAACTTGTTTATAGCGACCTTATATAATATAATTTTAGGATATTAAATCATAGTCTAACCTTCTGCTTAATATCGTTGATAACCGAATATCTGTTTTGTCAGCGATATTCCCCCGTGTTTTAGCCGTAAATTTCAACTAAGGATAGGTTTTAATAAAAAATGGATATATTATCGGGATTTAGCAGGGATAAAAGTAATTTGGTTGATATCCTGCAGGCGTTTCAAGATAAGCTCGGTTATTTACCCGAAGATATTATAATTGAAGTCGCCGATTATTTGCGGATGTCGCCTTCCGCGGTTTACAGCGTGGCTACTTTTTATCCCCGTTTTAAATTTACCCCCTCCGGCAAAAAGACGGTTTGCGCCTGCAGAGGTACCGCTTGTCATGTTCGCGGCGGCGGGCGGGTGCTCCGTGAAATTGAAAACAAGCTGGGAATTAAACCGGGCGAAACCACATCGGATATGGAATACACTTTGGAAACGGTGTCTTGCATGGGTGCTTGTGCGCTTGCCCCGGCAGTTATGGTAGATAACGAAATACACGGGCAGATGACTCCTGCCAAAGTTTCAGAGGTTATCGGTGAATAATAACGGCAATATTTCTCGCAGTGTTTTAATCTGCCAGGGGACGAGTTGCAGTTCTCAAAAATCGAAAAAAATCCGCGAAGCCTTTGAGTGCGGAATTCTTGAAGCCGGTATTACGGATACAAAAGTAGATTTTACGGGGTGTCAAGGTTTTTGTGCGTTGGGCCCCGTTGTTATTATTGAACCCGAGGGAATCTTATACACGCGTGTTACCGTTGAATATGTCCCCGAGATTATTAGGTCGCACTTACAAGAGGGGCGGCCGGTTTCCGCTTTATTTTATACGGACCCCGAAAGCGGAGAGGCGGTGCCTTATTATAAAAATATCGGAAAATATAAAAAACAACACCGTTTAATTATGCGTAATTGCGGGCATATTAACCCCGAAAAAATCGCAGATTACGAAGCGGTGGGCGGTTACAAGTCTTTAAAGAAAATAATCTCGCATATGTCGCCGCAACAAGTTGTCGATGAAATCAGGTGTTCGGGTCTGCGCGGCAGGGGAGGCGGCGGTTTCCCGATTGCTCAAAAATGGGATTTGTGCCGTGCTACAACTGCCGATTCCAAATATGTGATATGCAATGCCGATGAGGGCGACCCCGGCGCTTTTATGGATCGTAATATTTTAGAGGGCGATCCCCATTCGCTGCTTGAGGGTCTGATTATTGCCGGTTATGCCGCCGGTGCTTCAAAGGGCTTTATTTATCTTCGTTCGGATTATAAGTTGGCGGTCAAGCGTATTAAATTAGCAATCGAAGCCGCTAAAAAACAAGGCTACCTGGGTGAAAATATTTTCGGCTCCGGTTTTAGCTTTGATGTATCTATCCGCACTGGGGTTGGCGCCTATGTTTGCGGAGAAGAAACCGCCCTTATTGCTACAATAGAAGGTAAAAGAGGCACCCCTCATCCCCGCCCGCCTTATCCGGCAGAGCGCGGTTTATGGGGGCAGCCGACCGTTATTAATAATGTCAAAACACTGGCCAATATTCCGCTTGTTATATCACAAGGTGCCGATAGTTACGCAAAAATCGGCACGGTAAATAACAGCGGCACGGCTGTTTTAGCCCTTTCCGGTAAAATCGTTAACGGCGGTATTATCGAAGTCCCGATGGGAACGACCTTACGTGAAATTATCTTTGATATCGGCGGCGGAATTCCCAACGGCAGGCGTTTTAAAGCCGTGCAAATCGGCGGCCCTTCGGAAGCATGTTTGCCGGCCGGCTTGTTAAATACGCCGGTTGATTTTGATTCCTTGGCAAAGGTTGGAGCCAGCCTGGGTTCCGGCGGCATTGTCGTAATGGATGAAGATACCTGTATAGTTGATATCGCCCGCTACTTTTTGTCTTTTACTCAGCTTGAATCGTGCGGTAAATGTACTCCCTGCCGTTTGGGAACTAAGCGGATGTTAGATATATTGGAACGAATCTGTAACGGCAAAGGTAAAATGTCCGACCTTGATTTACTTTTAAAATTGGCTAAAACCGTTAAAGAAGGCTCTTTATGCGGGTTGGGGCAATCGGCCCCGAATACGGTTTTAACCACTCTGCGCTATTTCAAAAAAGAATACGAGGAACATATCCTCAGGCACCATTGCCGTGCGGCGGTTTGCCGCGGGATGGTGAAGGCGCCCTGCATTCATACTTGTCCGGCTGAGATTGATGTTCCGCGTTATATCCGTTCTATTCAAAAGGGGCAGCCCGGTGAGGCCCTGGCGATTGTGCGGGAAAAGATCCCTTTCCCCGCCGTTTGCGGGCTGGTTTGTTTCCATCCGTGCGAATCACGATGCCGTCGGGCACAGCTTGATGAAGCTGTTTCGATTCGTGAATTGAAGCGTTACGCCGTTGAATACGGTAACGATATTTGGAAGAGCCGCACCAAAAAAGCGCTCCCTTCCGGTAAAAGGGTGGCTGTTATCGGTTCCGGTCCGGCCGGTCTTACCGCCGCTTATTATCTTGCCAGGTCAGGGCATTCCGTAACCGTATATGAATCCCAGCCGCTTGCCGGTGGAATGTTACGCATGGCAATCCCCGATTATCGCCTTCCGAAAGATATTTTGGATGCCGATATCGATGAAATAATCAGCGCCGGGGTTACAATCAAAACGAATACGGAAATTTATAATGTGGAAAGCCTTTTTGAACAAGGTTTTAATGCTGTTTTTGTGGCGATTGGCGCGCAAAACGATCTTAAAATCGGTATTAGCGGAGAAGATGACCACCGTTTTATTGACCGCTTGGCATTTTTAAAAGAAGTTAACTCCGGTAAAAAATTCTCGCCGGGTGACAGGGTCGGTGTTATCGGCGGCGGGCATGCCGCTGTCGATGTGGCACGAACGTCTCGAAGGTTGGGTGCCGGTGAAGTAACGATTATTTACCGCCGCAGCCGTGAAGATATGCCGGCCGGCCTTGAAGAAATCGAAAAAGCGCTTGCCGAAGGGATTAACATTTTAGAAATGACGATGCCGGTGCAAGCCGTAAACGGAGAAGATGGGGTAACACTTGAATGTATTCGCATGCAGAAAGGTGATATTGATTCTTCCGGCAGGTACCGTTCGGTTCCGATGGAAGGCAGTGAGTTTAGTATTGAACTCGATAGTGTAATTGCTTCCGTCGGGCAGCGTTTACATATTCCCGATCGCTTTGGTTTGGATACCGCCGATGATGGGTTTATCGGGGTTGATAACTTTACGCTGGCAACCGATAAACCCGGGGTTTACGCCGGAGGCGACGCCGTTTTGGGTCCTTCTTCCGTAATTGAAGCGATTAGCCAAGGGCGCCAGGCGGCTAAATCGATCGATATCTATCTTGGCGGTTCGGGTATCATTGACGAAACATTGGCAATTCCCGAGGATATCGATTTCCTCGAAGACCCGTCAGAACTGCCAAGGCAAGTTTCACCGGTATTACCGGCTTCCGAAAGAATAAAGAGTTTTTCCCAAGTTGAATTGGGTTATGACAGAGAAATTGCGGAAGAAGAGGCCCGGCGTTGTTTGAGATGCGATCTTGAATAATATCAATCGGGTGTTTTATTTGATTTAAAAGGAAATTTTATTGTGAGTAAAGTAAATTTAACTGTTGACGGCAGAAAAATAACAGCCGAAGCGGGGATGTCGGTTTTGGAAGCGGCGCTGCAAAATGGGATTTATATTCCGTATCTGTGTCATTCTGCCAACCTTAAACCGCATGGCGGTTGCCGCCTTTGTATTGTTGAAATAGAAGGCATGGAGGGGTTGCCCACATCTTGTACTGCCGTTATCTCCGAAGGAATGGTTGTTAAAACTGCCACGCCCGATGTAAATGAAGTGCGCCATAATATTATGCAATTACTGCTTGCCGACCATCCGTTGGATTGTTTAACTTGCGTTAAAAATCAGAATTGTGAATTACAAAAAGCGGCGGCATATCTTGGGATTAAAGAAAGAATATTTGATCATAATGATAGAAATTTCCCGGTTGACGACAGTAATCCCTTCTTCACAATCAACCGCAATTATTGCATTCTCTGCCAAAAATGCGTGCGTGTTTGCGATGAAATAACGTGTGTCAACGCCATTGAAGTTATTAACCGCGGATATGAAAGTGCCATCGGCACTTTCGGCAATAAACCGATTATGGAATCCAATTGTCAGTCCTGCGGGGAATGTGTTGTGCATTGTCCGACGGCGGCTTTAACAATAAAAAAGACGGAAGTCCCCGCTTACGAAGTAGAAACGACGTGTCCCTATTGCGGTGTCGGCTGCAGTATGTATTTGGGAATCAAAAACAATAAAATTGTTTCCGTGCGCGGCAGTAATACCGATGTAAATAACGGCAAGCTTTGTGTCAAAGGGCGTTTCGGAATTGCCGATTATGTTCACAGCCCGGAAAGATTAAAAACCCCCTTAATTAAAGAGGACGGCAAATTTCGTAAAGCAAGCTGGGATGAGGCGCTAAGCCTTATAACCGCAAAACTCTCGTCATATCCTAAAGAACAAGTCGGTGTTATTTCTTCTTCGCGCTGCACCAATGAAGATAACTACGTCGCCCAAAAGTTTTGCCGTTTGGTGCTTGGTACCAATAATGTCGATCACTGTGCCAGGTTATGCCATGCCCCGACGGTTGCCGGGCTGGCGCAAACATTTGGCAGCGGGGCAATGACCAATTCCATTGAAGATATGGCCGAAACCGACTGTTTCTTTGTTATCGGTTCCAACACAACCGAAGCCCACCCCGTTATTGGTATGAATGTTAAGCAGGCGGTCAGAAAAGGGGCTAAACTCATTGTTGCCGACCCGCGCGAAATTGATATGGTGCAGTTTGCTGATATCTGGCTGCAACAATATCCGGGCACCGATGTGGCACTGCTAATGGGAATGGCCAAAATAATTATTGATGAGAAATTACATAATTCGGATTTTATAAACAAGCGCTGCGAAAATGCGGAAGCCTTTTTGGAATCGTTAAAAGACTACGATATCGATTTTGTTGAAAGGGTTACCGGTGTGCCCCGTGAGAAAATCAGAGCGGCAGCACATATGTATGCGGCGGGGAATCCCTCTTCAATTCTCTATACACTCGGAATTACCGAACACTCGCACGGAACCGATAATGTCATTGCCATTGCCAATTTGGCGATGATTACCGGTAATATCGGTAAACGCGGCAGCGGCGTTAATCCTTTGCGCGGTCAAAACAATGTTCAGGGCGCCTGCGATATGGGGGCGTTACCCAATGTTTACGTTGGATACCAATCTTCAACCTCTCCCGAAACGAAAAAGAAGTTTGAAGCTGTTTGGGGCGGCAATCTTTCCGTTGCAAGAGGGCTCAGAACACAGGAAATGTTTGACGGTGCCTGTGACGGAACATTTAAAGCCCTCTATTTAATCGGAGAAAATTCGGTTTTAAGCCAACCCAATTCAAATCATGTGATTAAGGCTTTATCGGCGTTGGATTTTCTGGTGGTCCAAGATATCTTTTTAACCGAAACGGCACAACTTGCGGATGTTATCCTGCCGGCGTCGTCGTTTGCCGAAAAAGACGGGACATTCACCAATACCGAAAGGCGCTTCCAGCGTGTCAGAAAAGCGATTGAGCCCATTGGCGAGTCGCTTGCCGACTGGGAAATCACCTGTGAAATTGCAAAAAGGATGGGTGGTAAAGGGTTTGATTATAAACATCCATCGGAAATAATGGATGAGATTGCCTATTTAGCGGAATGTTACGGCGGGATTAACTATGCAAGATTGGAATCCGGCGGTTTACAATGGCCTTGCCCAGCGAGCGACCATCCCGGCACACCGATACTGCATACCACACAGTTTGCCTGTCGCAAGGGTAAACTTTTACCGCTTAAATATCGTCCTTCGGAAGAACTGCCCGATGATGATTATCCCTTGTTATTAACTACGGGAAGGCGTTTGTTCCACTACCATACCGGTACAATGACGCGTAAAACCGAAGGGCTGAATATTTTTATGGGAAGGGAAAGGGTACAAATCAATCCGCTTGATGCGGAAAAACTCGGTATCGGTGACAGTGATGTCATTAAAGTCAGCTCTCGCCGCGGTGAAGTTCAAGCAGGGGTTGAGGTAACGCGTGTTGTGCCCCCGGGGGTAGTCTTTATGTCTTTCCATTTTGCCGAGAGCCCGACCAATATGATAACAAGTTGTGCTATGGATCCGGTTACTCAGACGCCGGAATATAAGGTTTGTGCCGTTAAAATTGAAAAAGTAATCGTAAATTGATATTACATAATATTCCAAACGATTAAGCAAAGAATTATGGTATTATATACAGTGATTGGGTTTATTTGTAAGAGAGGTTAGTATGCAACAGGTTGGAGTGGATATTATCGAAATCAAGCGAATTGAAGAAGCCGTTTCCCGTTGGGGCAGCCGCTTTTTAAATCGTATTTATACCGATTCCGAACTTCGGCTTTATCAGGATAAACCGGCGTCGCTGGCGGCGCGTTTTTCCGGCAAAGAAGCGGTTATCAAAGCCCTGGGAGATAACCAACTATCCTATCGTGATATTGAAATAATATCCGATGAAAACGGAAAGCCTCTGGTTAATTTGCACGGTGATGCAAAATTTAAGGCATGTAAAAATGGTTTACAAGCTATTTCAATCAGTCTTTCTCATTGCCGCGACCATGCGGTTGCCTGTGTTTCCGCCGAAATCGGTCCCGTTGGCGGAGTGCCCCCTAACTGCCTGTAATTATAGCAACTCTTTTTATTCAACTTGTCGGTTGGAAGTGATAGAATTAAAAATACAGGTGTAAATCTGCGAAGGGAGCAAAAATATGGCAGGTCATTCTAAATGGGCTAATATAAAAAATCAGAAAGGTGCCGCTGACGCCAAGAGAGGGCAGCTTTTTACCAAATTAACTCGCGAAATAATGCTGGCCGTCCGCGAGCACGGCAGTAACCCCGAGGCCAATCCGCGCCTTAGGCTTTGTATCCAAAGGGCACGCGATAACAATATGCCGATGGATAATATCGAAAGGGCAATCAAAAAAGCCGATGGGACACTGGAAGGCGTAACCTATGATGAGTTTGTTTTGGAAGGCTACGGTCCGGGCGGTGCCGCAATTTTGGTTGATATTTTATCCGATAACCGGATTCGTTCAATCCAAGAAGTAAGGAGTACCTTTACACGTACCGGCGGAGGGCTTGGTGAAGCGGGCAGCGTCAACTGGCAATTTGAACTAAAAGGTGTTATCGGCATAGAAGTGGCGGAAGGGATGGATATCGATGACGTTTCTTTGTCGGCTATTGATGCCGGAGCCGAAGATGTCAAAGCGGACCCCGAATATATCGAGATAATTACCGGCCTTGAAGATATGGAAAATATCCGTAAGGCTTTGGAAGAAAATGGAATCCCCGTTAAATCGGCGGAACTTGCCAAAGTTGCCAAAAACACAATCGAACTTGACGATGAAACATCGCTTTCGGTTCTAAAATTGATTGACAGGCTCGACAACTTGGATGATGTTCGCAGCGTTTGGAGTAACGTTGATTTTAGCGACGAGGTGATGGAAAAATACGAGGGGTAAAATCGGTATAGCAAGATGAGGATATTGGGCATTGATCCCGGTACAATTATAATGGGTTACGGTATTGTCGATAGTGAAGCGGATAACGTTTCCTATGTCTGCTGTGACGCTCTAAAATGCAAACAGCGCTCTCCGATCGGAGAGCGTTTGTGTAATATCTACGACCGGATTTGTTCCGTAATAGAGGATTACCGCCCCGATGCTATGGCGGTGGAACAGCCCTTTGTCGATAAAAACGTTCGAACCGCGCTTGTTATCGGCAAGGCGCAGGCAATTGCTATTTTGGCGGCTGAAAAGCACGGCATTCCGTGTTTTGAATATTCACCGATGCAGGTTAAACAAGTGGTTACCGGTTACGGCGCCGGTTCTAAGGAACAGGTTCAACAAATGGTTAAATTACAGCTTAATCTGTCCGAAATACCTCAACCGAACGATGCTGCCGATGCTTTGGCGGTTGCTATTTGTCATATCAGAACAATTCATCAGGACGATATTATTAACAGGGCAAGGAGATAGGTGATGATATCCAATATCAGCGGTAAGTTAGAGGCATTGGGAACCGATTGGGCTGTTATTAATGTCGGCGGTATAGGTTTTCAGGTTCATTTATCTACCACCGCTATCAGCAAACTGGGAAATGTCGGTTCAAGTGTTAAGGTCTACACCCATCTGCATGTCCGTGAAGATAACCTTACTCTCTTTGGTTTTATCGGCGTTGATGAATTAGAGCTTTTTAAATCGGTAACCAGTGTTTCGGGAATTGGTCCGAAACTTGGGCTGGCAATGCTTTCGGCAATGGATCCGGATCAGATTATTATGGCGATTGCTTCGGGAAATGCCGATTTATTGACCGGAATCCCCGGTATCGGCAAGAAAACTGCCAGTCGGATTGTACTTGAACTTAAAGATAAAATCGGTACCGGCATGATGGCGACGCCGATGGCGGAAATTGCTCAAGAAAATGCAGACGTGCTGGCTGCGCTGACATCTCTGGGATACTCGGCTTCGGAAATTACCCGGGCTTTATCAAGTATCCCGCGCGATACCTCACTGACTATTGAGGATAAGATTAAATTGGCCTTGGGATACTTTGAACAAAAGTAGGGGCTAATTTTTAAGGGGTGTTCCTTTTGTCTTTGCGAGCCCCTTTTTTGTCATTTTGAGCCTGCCGAAGAATCTAGGAGTTAGCGGATAGTGCAGCGTTTGGTTAATCTTTATACGGTAGAGCGATGCCTCTTTTTTGTTTCTGAAGACACCTCATAGCCTACACTTCCCGTCCTTTTAGATCTTTCACTTCGTTCAGGATGACAAGAGCGAGATTGCCGCGTTGCTCGCTAACGTTCACTCCTCGCAAAGACGTTTCTACTATTGTCATTCTGAGCATAGCGAAGAATCTAGGAGTTGGCGGATAGTGCAGCGTCTGGTTACGGATTTTATGGTAGGGCGATGCCTCTTCTTGTTGCCAAGGCAACCCTATAGTCTGGATTTCCCATCCTCTTAGATCCTTCACTTCGTTCAGGATGACAAAAGCGAGATTGCCACGTCACTCGTCTAAAGGCTCTCTCCTCGCAAAGACGTTAAAAATCCCGTTCGCCCTGAGCTTGTCGAAGGGTCTAAAGAACGGGGCGAAACGAGGATTACTATTTGGTCGCCGTTATTGGTTCGACAGGCTCACCACGAACGGCTGAAGGCTACTTTTTTGTCATTCTGAGCCTGCCGAAAGGTAAAAAGACCAGGCTATTTTGCGTATCTGCGGCGCACAATTGAGAGCCCGCCCAAAGCCGGTGTTAGAATCTGAACTTCAATAGTTTCTCCCGCCGGAATTTTTTCAACCCCTTCGGGGATACAAATAAAGCATGTAGCATTGGCGATAGATTGCAGACGGCTGCGGTTGTGGTAAGGGGTAACCATGTACTCGCCGTTGTATACCAGTACGGCGGATTTGAACTCAGCCCAATCCCTATGGCGGCTGATAACATTTTTAGTCAGTTTGGCAAATACCGTCGGCAGAGGGTGACGTTTTTGCCCTTCCATTTTCAATATGCCCGGTAACGCCAGTTGTAAAAAGGCCATTTCGTTACTGGCAGGGCCTCCGGGTAAACAAAATACCGGTTTGTTTTGCCACAAACCGAAAGAAACGCCTTTGCCGGGTCCCATTCGGACATTGCCGAATTTCTTTTGCCAGCCAAGTTCGTCCATTATCCCGATAATTAAATCGCGTTCACTGCCCCACGCCCCGCCGCTGGTCAGAATAACATCCGCGGTCGCAAAGACCTCCTCCAGTTTTTTACGAATTTCCTCTTTATCGTCCTTAACGACTGCTGTTTGGCAGGGGAAAGCGAAAGAGTCAAGCCAAGCGGCGATAGTTACCAAATTGCTGGCATATAACTGGCCGGGATGTAAATGCCCCCCGGGCGCTACAACTTCATCTCCGATTGCAATTACAGTGACTCTGGGCTTACGGTAAACATTAACGGCTGAAATACCGGCTGAGGCGATTAAACCGAGGTCTCCCGGCAGTAAAATGCGTCCGTGCGGCGCTAACTCTTCGCCTTTTTTGATATCTTTTCCCGTAGTCAGAATATTTTGCCCTTTTTTAGCGCCTTTTATAATGCGAACACATTCAGGGGTTATTTCACAAAACTCACCGGCGATAACCGTATCGGCCCCCTGCGGAATGGGAGCCCCCGAGCAGATATTGACTGCATCTTTAGCAAAAACCTCACCGTTAAATGCGTTCCCCGCAAAAGCCGAGCCGATAATATTTAAACAAACCGGCTTTTTTGCGGAAGCGGTTGCAATATCTTCAAACTTTACCGCAAACCCGTCTTTAAGAGAAACGTCGCATGAGGGATTATCTAATTGAGAGTGCAGGTTTTCGGCTAAGATTCGATTATTGCAGAGATCTATCGGCAGTTTTTCGGTTCCGACAGGTTTACAACCGGTCCCGACGATGGCCAAGGCTTTGCCGAATCCGGTGTAAATTTTACCTTCATCGATTTCGGAACAAGACATTTTTTAACCTCACACTAACATAACGGAAACGGCGTAAAACAGCCGTGGTTTTTTGGAAACCAATCTTTAGCGGTTAGGCATAAAAATATAACCGCTAAAAACGATAATACTAAATCGCCGACGCTATTTTGCGAACGGACAAACAGGGAAAATGCACTCATCGCATTCGAGGCACATCCCACCGTGAGATAATTCAACAATATCTTGTCTGGTGATTTTATCTCCGGCAAGCATTCGCGATAACAGGGCATCGATAATGGTCGTCCTTTTAAAGATAACCGCACCGGGGGCACCGATGATGGGAATACCGTCCAGTTCGGCAACCAATGCCATTGCTCCGGGCATTACCGGAACCCCATAAGATATAATTTGCGCTCCGCTTTTTTCAATTCCTTCGGCGGTAACGTCATCCGGGTCAACTGAAAGCCCGCCGCAAAGGATCATAACTTCGCTGCCTCGGTTTTTCATATCAAGAATGGCTTTGGCAATAATATCTTCATCATCGGGGACAATGGTTTCGCCGATTACGGTAGAACCGTATTTTTCCACTTTTTTACGCATAATATCGGCAAACTTATCTTCGGTTATGCCTTTGTAAACCTCGTTGCCGGTAATAATAACGCCCACTTTTTTGTTAAGGAAAGGCATCACGCTAACTACATGCCCTTTTTCTTTACATAAAGCCTCTAATTTCTGTATGTTTTCTTCGGTTGTAAAGAGCGGAATAATTTTTGTTCCGGCAACAATCGCGTCTTCTTTGCAGGTGACGTTATTGTGCTGGGTGGCGATAATAATATCCGTTATGGAGTGAATCTCATATAAGAGCGGTTTATTGATTTTAATAATGCCGTCAACTGTGGCTTTCATATTGACACGCCCTTGCCGCGGCGCCGTAAACTTGAGGTTTTCTCCGGCAATTGCCGTGGCGATACGCGTTGCCGCTTCTTCTTCATGAACAAAATTCGCATCTTTTTCAATAATATAGATATGTTCTTTCCCCATGCTCAGCAGTTCGGGGATATCTTCCTGTTTAATAACATCTCCGCGACGGAACCTGGGTCCGTCACAAACACCGGGGATTGTTTTAGTCATATCATGGCCGATTACCAGCCCTACAGCGTTTTCGGTTTTTACTTTTTTTAACAACGGCGTACTCCTCAATTTAGAATAGATGCTAATATAAATAGGTTAAACTATTATGCCTTTTTTTACAAGGAGATTAATGCATATACCGCGAAGCGGATTGTATTTATCGGCGGCGGTATCCTAAAATAACAATCGGAAGAAAACCCCGAGGTTTTGAGATGGAGTTTAAAATAAATAACGTAGTTATCGCACTTAAAAAAGGCGATATAACCGCTCAAAAAGCGGATGCCATTGTTAATGCCGCTAACCCCGGTCTGATGGGCGGGGGCGGAGTAGACGGTGCTATCCACCGGGCGGGCGGGGTGGCGATATTAAATGAATGTAAAGAGATTGTTTCCAGGCAAGGCAATTTACCGCCTGGCAAGGCTGTTATTACAACAGCGGGGGATTTAGCGGCAAAATATGTAATCCATACCGTCGGACCGATTTGGTACGGCGGAAATAACAATGAAGAAGCGATTTTAGTAAGCGCCTACACCGAAAGTTTAAAGCTGGCTGAAAAATATGGGCTTGAAACCGTTGCCTTTCCGTCGATTAGCACAGGGGCCTACGGTTATCCCGTTCAGCCGGCAGCGCGGGCGGCAATAACGGCTGTAGCTCGGTTTGCCGCCGAAAATGCATCATCTCTTAAAGAAATAATTTTTGTTTTGTTTAGCGAAGATGTGTATAAAAGTTATACCGAGGCGCTTGGTAAGGAAATTCAAGAGAGGTCTGCGGAAAAGTAATTATTTACCGATTAGCTTGATAATAATATTTATAAAAACGGTAATTACAACACTGATTATAATCCCCGTTGTAATCGGGAAAAAGAATTTAAAGTTGCCCTTGTCAATAAATATATCCCCCGGGAGTTTACCCAAAAGCAGTATTTTGTTCCAAAACATAATGATAATTCCAAGGATTGCAATAAAGATTCCGATAACTATCAAGTATTTACCGATGCTTTCAAGGCTAGACATATCTCTCCGATTGTTTAAAATGATATTTTACCCTACAATTATAGCTGATAACTACAATCCGATTCGATTTATTATTGCAATCTGGATTGATATTGTGATTTATGGTACCTTATTATACTTAAGAAAAGGAATTGTATAAGTGAGAGTAATTGCCGGTGAGGCTAAAGGCTGTACTTTAGTGACGCCTCCGGGGCTTAGAACGCGCCCGGCAACGGAATTGGTAAGGGGAGCAATCTTCTCCGTGCTGTATTCGGTTGCCAATAACTGGAGAAATGTGCTGGATCTTTTTTCCGGCAGCGGCTCGTTGGGAATAGAGGCTTTAAGCAGGGGGGCTGGCTGGGTGGATTTTGTTGAGCAAACACCCCGCTGTTGTGCTATAATAAAGCAGAATCTTGAAAAGACCAAGTTTACCGAGTATGCACGTGTTCATTGTGCGGACGTGGTAAAGGCAATATCTTTTCTGGATAAGGAGTATGATATTATTTTGATGGATCCTCCCTATGCGAGTCCATTAATAAACACCATCATAGAACAACTGGCAAACTCTAAGATTGTCGGGAATGATTCTGTACTCGTTGTTACCCATTCAAAACGTCGCCCCCTTAATACAGAGTATGCGTCCTTGCGCCTCTTTAAGGAGCATCGTCACGGCGATAGTTCCATCGCTTTTTTCAGAAAGGAGCCTTTATCTTGACTGTTGCTATGTATCCGGGGAGTTTTGATCCGATTACCAACGGCCACATTGATGTTGCCCGCAGGGCGGCCGATGTTTTTGATAAGGTTATTCTCGGCATATTCGAAAAACCAACCAAAATTGTTACCTTTACTCTTGAAGAAAGGGTGAATATGGCGAAGGAAGCCTTAAAAGATATTGCGAATATAGAAGTAAAACCCTTTTACGGACTTGCCGTAGATTTTGCCAAGGAAGTTAAAGCCGACGTAATGGTGAGGGGATTAAGGGTCAGCGCTGATTTTGAGCGCGAGTTTGATATGGCGATGATGAATCGCGAACTTTCTCCGGACCTTGAACTGGTTTGCTTTCTGGCAAAACCGAAGTATCAGTTTTTGCGTTCGAGCCTTTTAAAAGAGGTTGCCAGAGTCGGCGGAAACGTTAACGGGCTTGTTCCGGATCATGTCGCCCGTGCCCTAAAAGAAAAAAACGGGGCGAATAAAATACAGTAATTAAGTTTTTTAGTAAAATATAAAATAATAACCAAATTAGGAGGAAACCAATCTAATGGCATTCATGATTAATGAGGACTGTATAAGTTGCGGAGCTTGCGAAGCAGAGTGTCCGAATCAGGCTATTTCCGAAGAGGAAACTACCTATGTCATTGATCCCAACAAGTGTACCGAATGTGTCGGTAGCTACCCCACCCAGCAGTGTGCCGAAATTTGCCCGGTAAGTTCATGCGTTGCCGATCCGAATCACAAAGAAACTCGTGAAGAATTACTTGCCAAGTGGAAGCAGTTGCATCCGGGTGAAACCCCCAAAGAAGGCTAGAACTCTTAGCCTTTCCGGTTTTTCTAATACCAAAATACGAACCGAAGTGCTTTGTCCGTTTTATTTAAAACGGACAAAGCACGAAAGTTAGCCTATACCTGAAAGAATTCCTTGATGGCTTGAAAGTCCTCCGGGAGCAGCCCCATGACAATCGGAAAATAATCAAGCATAATTTTGGCCATAAAAGATTCACCGATTATGACGCCTCCGGTGAATTTTGCAATAACAGCCAGAATCGCCCCCAGTACCAAAAAACCGGATAACAGCCCGAATAAGGCGCCGCCTAAATGGTCAACCCAGCCGATAAGCAGTGTTTTGACAACAAACTTCAGCAGTTTAGCGATAAGCAGCCCGATAACATAAACAATTGCTATAATCAGCACAAAGGCCAATGCATTGGCGACCGTTTCGTTATTGGTAAAACCGAATATCCCCGAAAGTGAACCATGAAAACGCCCCGCAAGTACGATACCGATTGTTAAACTGACAAGCGAAATTGCAGTTTTAATCAGCCCTTTTCTTAAACCGATAAACGTGGGGATAAACAGCAAAACTAAAAGTACAATATCCAGCCAATTCATAGTTTTATCCTCCCAATTCTTTGGCTCTTTTATAAGCGGCAACAACCGCTTCTTCGACCAGCCCTTTGAAATTACCGTTGGCAAATACGGTTAACGCTGCTGCCGTGGTTCCGCCGGGAGAGGTTACCGCTTCCCGCAGTTTGTCCAGCGGCTTATCGGAATTATCGGCGTATTTTACGGAACCGATCATTAATTGCATTACAATTTGATGGGCTTGTTCACGTGAAAACCCTATCCGTTCGGCGGCATCTATCAGCGATTCCATAAAAAGAAAAACATAAGCCGGTCCGCTGCCGCTTATAGCTGTTGCTATATCAATGCTGTCTTCGTCGGCAACGTAAAGTTCTTTCCCCAAAGCGCTGAGAATGTTTTTTGCCAGCGCCGATTGTTTATCGGTAACATCTTCCAAGGCGGTCCACACTGTCATCCCATAACCCAATTGGGCGGGGGTATTGGGCATTGCGCGCACTACGGCTTTGTGTTTAAGGCTGTTTTGAAGGGTTTTTAGGCATTTTCCGGCAATAATCGAAATAACCAGTTGTCCGTCGCATAACTTGCCGCTGATTTGAGACGCCGTCTCGGCTAAGTTTTGCGGTTTAACGGCAAGGATTACAACCTCCCCTTTTTCGATAACATCAAGGTTATTGTCGGTCGTATAAACCCCGAATTTTTTACTAACCGATTCACGGTATTCTTTGTTTATTTCGCTGACATAGATTTTTTCGGGTAAGGTTATCCTTTTTGAAACTATTGCCGAAAGGATTGCCTGTCCCATATTGCCGCAGCCTATCAAAGCTATTTTCATAACAGTTTCCTTATTTTAAAACCAAGTTTAACAATTTCTTGGGAACATAAATCATTTTAACTATCTCTCTACCTTCAAGATATGCTTTAACTTTAGAGTTGTCAAGAACTGTCTCTTTAACTTCTTCTTCCGTAACGGAAGCGGAGACCATCACTTTTTCGCGTGTTTTGCCGTTGATTTGAATAACAATCGGTATTTCTTCATCTGCGGCCAATTTTTCGTCCCATTCCGGCCACTTCCAGTTATGAATACTGTACATATGTCCGGTTTGCTGCCAAAGTTCTTCGGCGATATGAGGTGCGGAAGGGGCTAAAAGGAGCAGTAAAATTTTAACGTTTTCCTCCCAGTCCTTTTCGCAGATACTGCCGGCATCCTTGATTTTACCTAAGTAGTTGGTATATTCCATTAACGCCGATATCATCGTGTTAAAGCGAATTCTATCGATGTCATGGGTTACTTTTTTAATTGTTTGGTGCGTAATACGCTGCAGGTTACGGTATTCTTCCTCGCTAACGGTGTGTGAATTATACTGTTCGGTTGCCAGCTTCCATATACGGTTTAACCAGCGGTAAATACCGGCAATCCCTTGGTCGTTCCAATCACCGCCTTGTTCCCAAGGCGCGACAAACATCAAATAACAGCGAACTGTATCAGCCCCCATTTTGGAAACATACGAATCGGGGTTAACAACGTTACCGCGCGATTTACTCATTTTTTGCTTGTTGGAAATAACAATTCCCTGGTTAAAGAGCTTAATAAACGGCTCTCCGAAATCGATTAACCCCATATCACGCAAGGCTTTGGTAAAGAACCGGGCGTAGAAAAGGTGCATTACCGCATGCTCGGCGCCGCCGGTATACAAGTCAACCGGCAGCCAATATTTAACGGCTTCCTGATCAAAGGCGGCGGTATCGATATGCGCATTGGCATATCTTAAGAAATACCATGACGAACACATAAATGTATCCATCGTATCAATTTCGCGTTTTGCCGGTCCTCCGCATTTGGGGCAGGTTGTATTAACAAAGTGGTCGCAATATTTTAAAGGGGATTCGCCGGTAGGTCTGAACTCGGCATCTTCGGGAAGCAGAACCGGTAAATCTTGTTCCGGAACGGGAACAATCCCGCAGTTTTGGCAGTAAACCATCGGTATCGGTGCCCCCCAGTATCTTTGGCGTGAAATCAGCCAATCGCGCAGCCTGTAACTGACAGTTCTTTTTCCCCAGCCCTTTTCTTCCAAGAATTCGGCTACTTTATCAATCCCTTCTCTGTTCGGCGTTCCGTTAAACTCGCCGGAGTTGACCATTATCCCGTCATCAACGTAGGCTTCTTCAAATGCTTCTCCGTTCCAGTCGGGCGGTGAAATAACAACCTTTACCGGTAAGTCGTACTTTTTCGCAAAGGCAAAATCCCTTTCGTCGTGTGCCGGAACCCCCATAACCGCGCCCGTTCCGTATCCGGCAAGGGCATAATCAGCAATCCAAACCGGTACTTTATCGCCGTTTAACCTGTTTGTGACATAGGCTCCGGTAAAGACGCCATCTTTTTCTTTTTCGGTCGAAAGCCTTTCGATTTCGGTTAATGTTCTGGCTTTAGTAACGTAGGCCTCCACAGTTTCTTTCCTGTCGGGGGCGGTGATTTTAGCTACCAGCGGATTTTCGGGAGCCAAAACCATAAATGTTACCCCGTAAACGGTATCGGCGCGGGTAGTAAAAACGCGGATTTCCTTTTCGGGAACACCAGGGATATCCAATTCAAAAGAAACTTCGGTGCCGATGCTTTTACCGACCCAGTTATGCTGCATAGTCTTGATGCGTTCGGGCCAATCCAACCCTTCGTGCTGCATCAGTTCGTCGGCATATTTGGTAATCTTAAAAAACCATTGTTCAAGGTCTTTGTGAATAACCGGTTCGTCGCATCTTTCGCAAGTGCCGTCGGATAAAACCTGCTCGTTGGCAAGCACTGTTTGGCATTTGGGGCACCAGTTGACGGGGGCTTTTTTACGGTAAGCCAATCCGTGTTCGTAAAGTTTTAAAAAGAACCATTGTGTCCATTTATAATATTCCGGTTGGCACGTTATTATTTCCCTGTCCCAGTCGTAAATAGCGCCGATTGTTTTAAGCTGTTTGCGCATATTATCGACATTTTTCATTGTCCACTGGTAGGGATGAATGCCGTGCTTAATGGCGGCATTTTCCGCCGGTAAACCGAAGGCGTCAAATCCAATCGGATGGAGCACATTAAACCCTTGCATCCTTCTGAAGCGGGCATGCACATCCGACGGTGCCATAGCGTACCAGTGCCCGATATGTAAATCACCCGATGTGTAAGGGAACATGGTCAGCGCATACCATTTCGGTCTGTTGCTGTGTTCGCTAACTTTGTAGAGTTTATCGTCGGCCCATCTTTTTTGCCATTTATTTTCGATTTCAACCGGATTGTAAATGTTATCCATATTTAAAATTCCTTTCAGATTAAGTTTCATTGTAGCAACAAGCCTGTTTACTTTGCAATAAAAATCTCCGAATGTTTGTTATCCGATACTCAAAAAGGCTCAAACGTTTCCGAGCGGTTTATGTCCTTAAATAAAAATCAATAATAGCCATAGCAAGTAAATTTAGTTTTAATTGATTTGCCACGACAATTGCTTTACTGCTATTATGAGAAACTATGTTAAATCCCATTTTTATAATTATCGGTATTAATTTATTTATTTTTGTTGCCGCAAACATATCAAATTCCCTGGTTTACGATCTCGCTTTGTGGGTTCCCTTTGAGCTTACCGTACAACAGCCTTGGGGTATTTTTACAAGCATGTTTACCCATGTTGGTTTAACGCACATGCTTTTTAATATGTTGACCCTTTTCTTTTTTGGTAATTATGTTTTAAAACTAACGGGGTTGCGCCAATTTTTGATAATTTACCTCGGCGGCGGCCTGTTAGGAAGCGTTTTTTACGTACTAATCAGTACGCTTATCAGCCCGGATATTCCCGGTTTGGCAATCGGTGCTTCCGGCGCCATATTTGCCCTCGGCGGGGTTTTGGCGGTGCTGATGCCGCGGACGAAGGTTTATATTATGTTTATTCCGATTCCCGTTCCGCTTTGGATTGCCGTCATCGGCGGCGGTGTGTTGATGTCTTTCTTCCCCAGGGTGGCTTGGGAAGCTCACTTGGGAGGCTTTGTTTTCGGGGCGCTTTCCGGTCTTATTATCAAGAATCGGCGTAAACAAACCTATTACTATTAAAGACCTGCCGTAATCGTTAAAAACAATCAGTATTCCGCTCGGTTTGCTGCAACTTTCGAGGGTGTTCTATGCCTCAAAAGGAACTCACCCCAAAAATTTCCTGTAGATAATTTTACTGTCTCCCGGGGCGTAAAAATCGGGGATATTACAGATTTCGCTGTAGCCGCGGGCGGTATAGAACCTGCGCGTCTTATCGTATTCGGGCTTGCCCGATGTTTCAATAAAAGCCATCTTGCCGCCTTCTTGCAAAATGTTTTCTTCGGCAGCCTTTAATAGAGATGCCCCTGTGCCGCAGCCTTGAAATTCGTGTTTGACATCCAGCCAATAGATATCCCATGCGTATGCCGTAAGCGGTATCGGCCCGTAGCTGACAAACCCGATAATTTGACCGTCTTCATTTTCGGCGGTAAGCGAATAATAACCCGATGTTTGCGGATTATCAAGCGAATCGTCGATAACCTCTTCGGCAATAACAACCTCTCCGGCCGTAAACTCGGGTGTATTGCGTAATATTGCGAATAGTTCCGGTTCATCCTTTTTTTCAAGCAGACGAATTTTAATAGTCAATCCCTTTCTCCGTTGCCAATTGAACGATTTTATTAATAAATGCCGCGTAGTCCATTCCGGAAGCCTTTGCTTGCAGGCTGGCGCCGGCATCGGGTGAAATATCGGGGTTGGGGTTTATCTCTAAAACGTAAATGTTTCCGTTTTTGTCCATCCTCATATCGACTCTGGCATAACCGCGGCAGCCGGTTACGGAATAGGTCCGCACGGCAGTTTCAATAATTAATTCCTTTGTGTCCGTATCCAAATCGGCCGGGCATTGCGGTTGTGTTCCCTTATAGTAGATGCTTTCAGTGTCCCACTTTGCTTTGTAGCTTAATATTTTGGGGGTTCCTTCCGGTAGCGTAAAGCAAATTTCGGAAATCGAGAGCGGTATCGGGAGCTTGTTTCCCATAATTGTAATATTGAATTCACGCCCGTCGATATACTCTTCCACCAGCGCCTTTGTGTTATAAAGGGTACTGATTTCAATAACCCTTTGTTCCAGTAATATTTGGTTTTCAACAACGCTGTTGGAGTTGATGCTATGGCTGGCATCCTCGTAATTCGGTTTAATGATACAGGGAAAGTTAAGGTTAAATTCTTTCAGGTTTTCTTTATCCAGTAGTTGGAAAGCGGGTGTGCGGATGCCCTCTTTGTGCAATAACTTTTTGGCAGAAGCTTTATTCAATGCCAGTTTTAAGGCCTTTGAAGGCGCTCCGGTATAGCAGAATTTAAGGGATTCCAGTTCTTGTGCTATTAAATATTCGGTTTCCGGATAACCGCCGAATCCCTCAAACAGATTAAAAATAAGGTCGGCTTTTATTTGTGCAAGTTGTTCAAAAGCCCGGTTTAACGGCAGTTCCAGCGGGATTATCTCCACCTTATAGCCTAGTGATTGCAATGCCTTGCTTGCCGCATCAACCTCTGTTAAAACCCCTTCCTCGGCAGCCTGTTCGTTTCTGTTTAGAAGCGGATTTGTTTGCGGCCGATTATAGATAACAGCTATTGAGGTAGGCATTGTGGGTACCTTTTAAAGGCGGCTGAAAGGATCTTATTAATTAGTTTGGGGTGTGAAATACCCAACTTTGCGGTCATAATTACCAAATCACTGTGGTTTCCAAGCCCCGGCAGCGGATTTATTTCCAAAAAATAGGGGGTTCCATTCTCATCAAGTCTAAAATCAATGCGCGCAAAATCACGGCAGCCGAGTATTTTAAATATTTTAACGGCGGCTTCTTCCAATTTCTTTATAACTTGCGGTTCCAAGTTAGGCGGGCTTTCGTAATCTACCGTATTTAAATAATCCCTTTTAACCTCAAGTGAATAAACAAAGCGTTCCGTTTTTTGCTTGGGAATAACGCGCAGCATCGCGATTACCTGCGGCTCTTCGTTTCCGGTGATGCCGACGGTAATCTCGTCTCCGCCAATAAATTCTTCGATTAAAAGCGCTTGGTTGTAACCTGCAAACTGGCGTTTTGATTCGGTTTTTAACTCTCCGATATCGGTAACAACCGATGATAACCGAATCCCTTTACTGGAACCTTCATGCACCGGTTTTACAATCAATGGGAATTTAAACTCCGACCAATCAACCTGATTTAATTCCTTAATATCCGCAACAGTTCGCCATTTGGGGGTAACTACTCCTTCCATGGCGACTATTTTCTTTGCCAGTTCCTTATCCAAACAAATACCCAGGCACAAAGGGTCCGAGCCGGAATAGGGAATATCAAGCATCTCCAAAACGGCGGGAATCTGTGATTCACGGCCACGATGGTTACCTTGCCCCTCGCTAAAATTAAATACAAAATCTACCTTTTCCTTGCCTATATTATCAATAAAAGTTTTCCCTCCGCCGAGAAGCACGGTTTGATGCCCGTTAGCTTCAATGGACGATCGGATAAGATTAACGGTCTCTATGGAGTCGTATTCTTCCATAGAGTCGTCGGCACAATTATTATCCGGAAGTTTGTCCGGTTTTAAATCAAACGATAATCCTATCCGCATCCATTACCTCTGAAAAATTATAGAAAGGGTCTGCCGGCTGGGTTTCCGGCGCCGCTGTTTGTTCGGTTAATGTGTTATTGCAATTAATCATGCGCCCCAAATAATTACTAAACAGGATTTCCTTTTCGTTGCGGGCAACGATGTAATTCGGCTGTAATGTTATCTTACCGCTGCCTTGGGGTAAATCGACCGTAAAGTTGGGGATTGCAAGCCCTGAAGTAAAGCCGCGCATGCCTTCGATAATCTTAATTCCGGTGTCTATCGTTGTGCGCAGGTGATCGGTGCCTTGCACTTCATCGCATTGGAAAAGATAATAAGGGCGTACTTTAATTTTTAATAACCCTTGGCATAATCTGGTTTGCTTTTCAACGGTATCGTTAATACCGCGCATCAGTACGCTCTGGTTATTAACCGGTACGCCGGCACGGATTACGCGGTCGATGGCTGCCGCCGAATCCGGCGTTATTTCGTTTACGGTATTAAAGTGGGTGTTTAACCAAATCGGGCCGTACTCCGAGAGCATATCGCAAAACTCACTGTCGATACGCTGCGGTAAAACAACGGGGAAGCGGGTACCGATGCGAATTATTTCAACATGATTAATTTGCCTCAGCTCTCGAATAACATCGGCCAAGTGTTTAGTTGAAAGGGTCAGGCAATCTCCGCCCGATAAAATAACATCCCTGATGTTTTTATTAAGGCGAATATAATTTAACATCCTCTCGATGTCGTTGGGGGTGCGAATCCAATCGCCGTTTTTCCATTCGCGCTTGCGGGTGCAATGACGGCAGAGCATCGGGCATATATCGGTCAGCACCATCAGCACCCTGTCAGGGTACCTGTGCACCAATCCGGGAACGACCGAATCTTTTTCTTCTCCAAGGGGGTCTTCAACGCCGGTTGTTTTAAAGGTTATCTCTTCAATGGAAGGAATTGCCTGCATCGCAACCGGGTCATGCGGATCGTTTAAATCCATAATCGAAAGATAATAAGGAGTAATTGAAAGTGGGTAAACTCCGGTTACCGCACTTATCTCGGCATACCTTGTCGCCGATAGGGAAACATACTTTGAGAGTTGTTCAACCGAAGTGATACGATTGCGAAATTGCCATTTCCAATCGTTCCAGTCTTTATCGGGAATTGTCCCGAAAAGTTTGAGCCTGTTGGCTACAGAGGGGGGTTGCGGGGGTTCCGAGTCTTCTCCTCCGCTAGGGGGTTCGTCGTCACCTTCACCGTTGCAGCTATCCGAAAGGGGAATAAAAGAATTGTTACTGCCGATTCTTTTTAAGTTTTTCTTCACCTATTTGTTTCATACTCCTTTTACCTTATAAGTACCTAAATCGTACTCTCGACTTTTAAATTATTTTTAATTTTCAGCACCCTATAACTTAATTATAGAGCATTTTTTGCAAATGTAAAATACGCTTATTTACGACTAAAACGAGCGGAACGGATGATATTTTATTCTTTAGTTTATTGAATTGCAAGTGGCATTCAAATACAAGCTGGTATAAAATAGATAAATTATTTCAAACAATTTGGCAGGAGGGGTTATGAGAGATATCAGAATTGAAAAATTGGCTGAACTGTTGGTCAATTATTCCGTTAGTGTCCAAAACGGAGATAAGGTCAGAATACGCGGCGATTATTTAGCGGCGCCTTTGGTAAAAGCGGTATATGCCGAAGTTTTAAAAGCCGGCGGGCATCCGATTGTCTTTTTTGAACCGGAAGGGCTAACCGAAATATTTTATAAGTATGCCTCCGATGAGCAGTTACGGTTTATTCACGAACCGGAAAAAATCATTACCGATAAATATGACGTCTCGATTTCTATCGGCGCTGATTCCAACACTAAGGCTTTAACAAGTGTTGACCCGCAGCGGATGGTTACAAGGCATCAGGCTCGAACCGAGCTTGTCAAAACCCAAATGCAACGCTCCGCTGACGGGCAATTTCGTTGGGTTTACACGATTTTCCCCACCGCTGCCTACGCTCAGGATGCCGAAATGAGCCTTACGGAATACGAGGACTTTGTTTACGGCGCTTGTCTCCCTGATATCGAAGACCCGGTCGGCTATTGGCAGCGCTTTTCAAAACGCCAGCAAAACATAGTTGATTGGTTTAAGGGCAGAAAGTGTGTTTACATTAAAGGGCAGGAAACCGAATTGACTTTGAGTATTGAAGGTCGCCCGTTTATTAATTGCGACGGCCGTTACAATATGCCCGACGGCGAGGTGTTTACCAGCCCGGTTGAAGACAGCGTTAACGGACATGTTTATTTTTCTTATCCGGCAATCGAAGGCGGCAAAGAAGTCAGCGGCATTCGGTTGTGGTTTGAAAACGGCAAGGTGGTTAAAGCCAGCGCCGAAAAAAACGAAGATTATTTGCTTAAAATGTTGGATACCGATGCCGGGTCGCGGATATTAGGTGAATTTGCAATCGGCACCAGCCCCAAAATTAACCGCTTCACCCGTGAAATCCTTTTTGATGAAAAAATTAACGGCAGTTTTCATATGGCATTGGGGGCGGGTTATCCCGAAAGCGGCAGCAAAAACGAATCGGCAATCCATTGGGATATGATTTGCGACCTACGAAACGGCGGAGAAATCCGTGTTGACGGCGACCTATTGCATAAAAACGGTCGTTTTGTTATCGATTTTTAATTTTGTTACATGAAACAGTTTTCCCTTACCGGCCCTAACAGCGGTTTATCGGCCGGTGGGGGAATAAATATATTGGCATCTTTAATCCGGGGTTTTGTAAAACTTTTTGCCCCACCATAAAAAGCTGATAGCGGCAACCAGTGCAAATGCCCCCAGCCCCGCCCAAATAAAAATCGGTTCGCTTGGGAAGAGATCCAATAGTATTCCGCCAACCAGGGGTCCGGTAGAGTGTCCTAAGGTTTCGCTTAGCGAAAAAGTGCCCATATACAAACCGCGCCGGTTCTTTGGGGCGATATCGCTTACTACCGAAAGCGCTACCGGCGAGAAAGTAATCTCCCCGAAACTTAACATAACCATGGCTAAAATGGCGAGCGTATAACTGCCGACCCAAGAAAAGATTACAAGCCCCACAAATACCAACAAACTGCCGGCAACAAGAACCTTGTACCTTGACCTATTACTTGTAGCAGCAGCCATCGGATATTGCAAAAGGACAACAATAATTCCGTTAAGCGTTAAGAGTGAGCCGTATTGTGCCGTTGTAAAACCGACAAAGTCTACGGAATAAACCGAAAGGGTGCTTAACATTTGTCCGAATCCGATTAATAACAGGAAAGTAATTACAACATAAATCATAAAACTGCGGTTTTTGACTACTTCCCCGATATTTTTAATTGCAATAACAGCTTTTCTGTCGCTATCTGTTAAACTTTCTTTTAAAAGTAAGACGGTAATCAAGAGCGGTATCAGTGCCGTTAGCGTTGCGAGCATAAACAGCCATTCGTAAGACGCAACGGTTAAGAAATAGCCGCCGATTGCGGGGCCGAATGCCCAGCCGACGTTAATTCCCACCTTTAAAACCCCGTAGGCTTTGGTTAGCTTTTCGCGCGGGGTTAAATCGGCTACGGTTGTGGATAATGTCGGGCGGATTAAAGTCATCAGCACGTAACTGGCAATAAAAACGGCAATCAGTATCCAGGTAGGGGCGGCTATTTTAATAAAAAAGGCCAGCATTACAAAGGTTATACACGAAAAGAGCATCGACCAAACCAGGAGAGGCTTTCTGCCGAAACGGTCGGTTAACATTCCCCCGTAAACCTGTGACAATGCGGAAACAACCCCGATAAAAAGGACAATCAGACCGATTATTGTCATCGGAATGCCGCGCTCTTGGTAGAGATAAAGCGAAAAGAACGGCAAGCACATCGAGAAGCCCGTCCAGTTTAACATGCCGATTACAGTAACCAGCCATATTTCACGCGGGAATTGTTTGGGGATATATTTATTAAACAGTTGTTTTATCAATCTCTAAAAGGGTTTAATTATATTTGGATTAACGGGTCTTTTGCCGAATTATCGGAAACCGCTAATCGTATTTCAAATTATGGAACGATTAGGTTAAAAAATCAAATGGTTGAAATTGTCTAATTTGCAAATTACAATATTAAAACCCCATTTTTTGTAGCTAAAAATCCTCCTAAACTGTAGATTGTTCTCAAAAAGGCGCAATTTGGGTCGCATCAATGTTATAATAACTCATCACAATTTACGGGGAGATTACGAAAATGTATAGTGGGCTTGAAGTAAAACTATTGGCGATTACCCCTGATAGTGAAAACCTGGTTGAAACAGCCGGCAGGCTGTGTTATGCCAGTGGGGATAGGTTGGGGACAAGCGAAAACTGGATAGCGGCGCGCATCAAACAGGGGCATGAGAGTTTAATTGAGCATGCTTCCGCTACATTTTATATTAAGGCCTCGCGTGCCCTTACGCATGAATTGGTTCGCCATCGTATTGCCAGTTATTCCCAGCGCAGTCAGCGTTATGTGCGCGAGATGCAGGCGGATTACGTTATTCCGCCTGAGTTTAAAGATCAAAATTCGGAAACGGCAAAATTATATTACGAGGCAATGAATTCGGCATGGGACAGCTACAAAAAATTGCTGGATGCCGGGATGAAACCCGAAATCGCGCGCTATGTGTTGCCGAATGCGTGCCTTACGGAAATTATTTGCACATGGAACTTCAGAGAAATCCGTCATATCCTCAAGTTGCGCACCAGTCCGGCAGCACTGCCGGAAATCCGTGAAGTTGCGCAAAAAATTGAAGAAATCATGAAGGAACAAGCCCCGAAGGTTTTTGGCGATTTATAAAAATTAAACCAAACTAAAAACACCCCCAAGGGTCTACGCGGGGGTGTTTTTTAATCTCTTATTCGTAACCGGTCATTTCCAGATAGCCGGTGCCGATTATCTCTCCACTGTTTTGCGAGTCGTAGATATTGATTGCCCCTTCCCAGTAGCGTGTGCTAAGGTCCAGTTCCTGCCCGTTAAATGCTGCTTCAACGATTAGTGTTTTGCCGAGCGGTTTTACTTCTGCCTGCCACTTTAAGGGATAGACAACACCGGTTGGGCTTTTCCAAGTATCAAGTACGGTTAAGGCAATATCATTTGTTTCAAGTTTAACGGTAGTGCCGTCTTTATTTACAATTAAACCCTCGTTATAGGGGTAAACACTGCCGTCTTTGTATCTCAGTTGGAAATAAACGATTTCGGTATCATCGTTTAGTTGTAACGAAAACCAATCCCAGCCGCCCTGTTCATCGCTTAGGGTGCTTGTACTCCATTCCCGGTCCAGCCAGCTGTTACCGCTGACGTTGTATTTTATCCCGTCGATTTCAATGTAACCGCTGCTTGCCAAGCGTGTAATCGAATAGTAATAGGAGGCGCTGGTTTTATCGATACTCTTGTAACTTAACCCGTTATCGCCTTCAAAAACAACATCTTTTAAAGGCGTTACATCCAGAGAAAGTGTGATACCGTTTTCGGAGGCATATAAACGGCACGGGAAGAACTCTTCGGCGGTGCCAAGCATATACCAGTTTTCGACGTTCATTCTAAACGGTTCTTCGCTAAAGCCGGCCAGCCCTAAGGCATCGCGGTTGAATTTTTCAAAGGCGTAAAACTGCTTGTTTTTGATATCGGATATTGTAAAATGTGCCATATAGATTTGATTGGTTCCCCATTCGGATGGTCTCTCGATTGCAAAGGGGGTTAGCGAGATGCGGAAAAAAGTTAGTTGATAGCCGAACCTGTTACCCGCTTCATCGTAGATATTACCGGTAAAATACCACCATTCATTGCGGAAATTCTCGTGCGGTGCGTGGTCTTTGGGAAAAGAGAAATCAATAACCCTGTTTGCGATGCTGTAACCTTCCGTTGAGCTGTCGCTAAGCGCCTCGATGATATTGATTTTTTTATCTTCGGAACCAGCATTTTTACCGTTGCATCCGCCAAATCCGAAGGATGTTAATGCCAGTATCGTTACAGCTAAGAGGGCAAAAAATCTTAGAATTAATTCACGTTTCATTTTATTCCTCCCTCAATGCTTCGGCAGGTGAAATTTTAGTCATTCTCCAAGAAGGATAAACGCTGGCAAGCAGGGATGCAACAATCGCAATCGCCAGCGCTTCGATGATTGTTTCGGCGCTGACTGTCATATTAATACTCCATCCGAACGAGCGGATGTTAATTATTTGGATTAGAATTACCGACATAATGATTCCCAAAGGAATGGCCAGTATTCCCGAAATGGCGCCCATCAGCCCCGTTTGTAAGCCGGTCATTCCCCATATTTGCCGCGGGGTTACGCCTGCTGCCCTTAAAATGCCCAGCTCCTTTATTTTTTCAAGCTGGTAGGCCATCAGCGCGCTTAATATTCCGATAAAAGCGACAATAATTGCCAAAAACTCCAATACTTTGGTAATCAGAAAAGTGCGGTCAAAGACTTTGAGCGCATTACCTCTTATAGATAAACTGTCGGTTACCGTAACCCCTGGAGTATCCGCAACAATGGCTTTAACGGCATTCATCACGGCGTCTTTATCGTTATGGTTTTTAAGATAGAGCCCGATTGAGGCGATTGTATCGTCATCCCAATATTTAATATAGACGCTTTGAGCCATAATAACCTTGCCGACATCCGAACCGTAGTCGTAATAAATACCGCTGATAACATATTGAAGATTCTCTTGTTCGGTTGTAAACGTAATTGCATCACCGACCGCCAAATTGTGTTTGTAGGCTAAGGGTTCGGAAACATAAATACCGTTACCGGATTTCAAATCTTCCCATGCAGAAGAAAGGCTTCCGGATTTTAATTGATATTCCGTACGGCATTGTTCGATAGGGGTGATAACACTTGTTGATAATATGCCGTGGTCAGACGGCAAGAAAACAGTTTTTGAACCCTTGGTTGCTTCAATTCCGTCTAAGGCAATAATTTGTTCCACCAAATCAATCGGCAAAGGGTCTTTGGCCGTACTTGAAACACTTTCCATTGTGTTAACGTATACATCGCCCTGAACGGTTTGCTCCATCCATAACTGTACCGTTGTGCGGAAGCTTTCTATCATAATCCCCATACCGATAACAACCGAAATAGCCATTACCATGGCGGCAATTGCGGTGCCGGTGCGGCTAATCGAGCCGGCAATGCCGGTAACCGCCATTTTGTATAAAACGCTTGTTTTGCTGCCGACCTTATCCATAAAAATGCCGAGGTATTTCGAAAAAACTTCGGCAACCATCGGTACGCACAGCGTAAAGCCGATTACCAATATAAAAAGCGAGGCGAATCCGGCGGTTAGGTTACTGTCAGAAAAGAACAAAATAAAGACTGAAATTACCATCATTCCGAGCCCTATCAAGCTTAGTTTGGGTAAAATGTTTTGGGCAATGCTTTCAATTCCCGAACGGAAGCGAACAATTTGCGGACGGGAAGAGGCGGCTTCAAATGCCGGTACAAACGATGCAACCAGGGAAGTTAAAACACCTAACAATATCCCCTTAATAAATACACCCGGGGCGATTTCAAAGGTTGTCACCGTTAGCGTAAAGTAAAGGCTGTTAATAGTTCCGGCTACCAGTTTTACAAGCCCTTGCCCAAGGATAACCCCCAGAACAACCCCCATCCCCGTACCGATTATCGCTATAATAAAGGCTTCAATTAACACTTCGGAAAATATCTCGCGGCGGGTTACACCGAGTACGCGTAGAGAGCCCAGAAGCCCCCTGCGCTGCAATACCGAGAAAGTCATCGTGTTATAGATTAAAAACATGCCGACCAAAAGCGCCAGCATGCTCATTGCCGATAAGTTTGTCCTAAAGGCGTTGGTAATATTTAAAGTGGAAGCATTGCTTGCGGCGGTTGAGTTTAATGTTAACCCTTGCGGCAGCCGGTTTTCGATGGCCGTAAAGGTATCCGTATCGTTTTCCGCAATAACAAGGCTTATATTATCGATTACGCCGATTTTTCTTAAAAGTTCCTGCCCGGTCGAAATATCGGCAACCAAAAGCCCGTCTAAATTGGCGCTGTCTTCGTCTCCGATGTTACCGATAACTTTTACTTCGGTGCCTACCCCCGCAATTGAAATCGTAATCTTATCACCGACAGCGATAGCCATTCTTTCGGCCATAACATGGGAGATAAGGACCGTTTTCGGTTCAATAAGCAGTGCCAATGCCGATAAATCAAAGGTATCGCTCATTCCGTCGGTCATATAAGAGCTGGAAAAGATATCCATCCCCATTAAGTGGATTGTTTCGCCGTTTAGTTTTACGTATCCGCTAACCACCGGCGAGGCTTCAACATCGGGGAAATCGGTTATAAATTCGGTGTAGTAATTTTCATCTATGCCCAAAGGTCCGCCGATGATTTGGTGAGTGGCGGGTCCCGTTACGTTTTCAACCGAGATTTGAAAGGCTTTTTGGGCGCTGGTGTTAGCGATATCAATTGCGATTACAACCGCAACGCCGATTGAAACGCCGATAATAGAAAGCAAAATCACCCAAGGGTGTTTAAAAAAATACTTCCAGATTGAGCGTGAGAGTATCGGGCTTACCATGCGATTTCCTTATCGTGCTTTTTGAGCTTTCCTTCCTCCAAAAGCAGTAAACGGTCGGCAAATTTGGCAACCTCTTTACTGTGGGTAACCATTATTAAATTTTTATTACGCTTGCGGATTAAGCGATCCATAATATTGAGGATATTCTGCCCGGTATCTTTATCGACGTTTCCGGTCGGTTCATCCGCTAAAATCACCAACGGGTCATGCACCAGGGCGCGGATAATGGCGATGCGCTGCTGTTCACCGCCGGATAATTTATCGGGGGGATCGTTTTTACGATCCAAAAGCCCGACTTCTTCCAATAATTCAAGAGCGGGCTCCCGGTCACTGATTTT